>NZ_JBBIAM010000125.1:0-26854 GCF_054185185.1 Bradyrhizobium sp. UFLA05-153 | reverse complement strand
AGCGAGCCAGTGCCTCACTGCTCGTGTAGATGCCTGAGGACGGATTTTTTATCTGTGACAGAAATCACGTGGCGCCCAACAGCGGCAGTCGGCTTTGGCCACGATATGACCCGTTGGAGCCACGCTGTGTGTGACTTTTTCTTCCACGGCGTTTCTGATTCATGTGGCATGGACTCTCGCATGCCTTGAACGAGTTTGGCTATCTCAGGAACAACGTGTAAGGATGAAGCGCGGAGCCAAAGCCTATTTGGCGCAAGCTGAACGAACGCGAGGTAGGTTGCCGCGAGCTTGTCGTAACGCGTTGTGACCTCACGACATTGCTTGGTCCTGTTGAAGAAGCGTTCAACGATCTTGAGAGCTCGGTAGAGGTATGGCTAAAAACAGATTGGCTTATTGCAGTTGCTTTTCGGCCGGATGTTGGCCCAGGCCAGCCTTCCTGATTGCGAGTTCTCTGATCCAACTCGGCGTCGGAGCCAGGGTCGACAAGCAATATTGATCCAGCCCTGAGGCGAGACAGGCGCTTCCCGACAAGCTGATCGTCGTAAGCGTCACCGCGAGCTGGATCGGAAGTTCGTTGGTATCAACCACCGCATGAATCTGCGCGTTAACCCGTGGACCGTCCCATCGACCGAACTCTGTTCCGGGTGATACACACTCTATGCTGATCCACGCAGACAATCGAGGTGTCGATCATCTGGACAGCGGCATCATGGCCGCGGCAAGCGCGTCCATGGCTCAGCACGCTGGTCCTGCGCCAGCGAACGAAGCGTTTGTAGCAAGTGGTCATTGTACCGTACGAATTGCCATCCGCCGCTGGCTTGGGCGGTCAGGCGATCGGAACGGACACGAACTTGCGCGCGGTGACGCTCGTTGGGCATCGACACCGCGTCGAGACCCTTGCCGAGCGCCTTGAGCGACGGTGCCCATGTCCACGAGAATTCTCGATTGAATTCGTATCCGAACACCCCCGGGGAGCGGGCAAGGAGTGTTCGGGAACCCGCAATTTAGTGGATAGAGGCGAAGTTCAGCTGACCACCGAGCTGCTGTGTGACGCTGGCGTTATTGCCGATAGCCACACCAATCTGCACGGCAATGTTCTGCTCTACGACGATAGAGCCGATGTTGCCGAAATTACCGAAGCTGAAGAGTCCATGATGCGCATGATGCCCATGATGATGCCCGTGACACCCTCCACTCACGGCGTCGAGTTCCGTATCGATCAGCTCACGCATTCCACTCATGACTTTCCTCCTCAGGGGTTGCAATGAACAACATGTGGCTCGAACCATACTGAAGGGTGGCTTTTCTATCTGTGACGGAAATCACGGGCGGCAATGGCGACGCGCTCACGGTCCGCGTGTTCGATGCCATCAACGGAATTCTGCGCGACATGCTCGCGGCCATCGCACGCAATGAAGACGGCCGCCGCTGGCAGGCGCGAGGGTAAGCCAAGGCCAGGGCAACGGGCCGCGACAAGGGCGCCCGGCCAATGTCGAGCGCAACAACGGAACTGCCCGCATGCTGATGATGCCGTGGAACGCTATCCAGTCCGCCACGGCATGCAGCCGCGCCACCATCGCGAAGATAGCCAAGCAACGGTCGCTGCGTGGCTCAGAGAGGCAAAGGAGGCAATTCTCGACATTGTGAGCGCCGTCACGGAAGATTCTGGTCGATCTCTTCATCGTCCGGTTCATGGCTGCATGATGCAGCCCCAGAACGAAAAGGCGGCGAGGAACACAGATGAACCTAAACTACCTTTTTAGTCTTATCATCTTCGCGATCGGCGCGCTGTGCTTCGTGGTGTTCATAACCAACCTAAAACCACCGCTGCACCACTCAGAAATGGCCGTGGGTTCTATTTATGGCCGCGGGCTAACGACCTAGACTAGCCGATAAATGTAGAAATGCTCGTACGGCCCTCTGTGGGTCAATGGCGGGGCAATTCAGCCCCGCCACTGTCAAGGCTTCCGAGCCTCTTCCCTGTGTCGCGTTTGCAAGCACTGCAGGATGGTGCCGCGTTCTGTTGCTATCTCTGCCGGCAATGCGCCCGCTTCCAGCGGCGGCGGGCGGGCCGAACCCGACGGGACGCAGGCACGATAGACAGCTGCCGCTGAGGTTTCGGCTGCCGACGGAGTAAACACGGGGTGGATCCATACCCCGTCCATGGATGAGTGGTGTGCGTGATTTGAGGCCGAACCGATCACGGACCCGCGAGGCTACCAAAATGCATTATGTGCGGATGATCACGGACAATCCCTTTTGAGGCCTCGTATGACTCCGACGCGCAGGGTCGAGCTTACTCGCCCGGATATTGCAAGGAGGCGTACATGGCTCAGGTCTATTTCCATTGCTCGAACGCTAAGGGGGTCCTGATGGATCGTCGCGGCACATTCGTATCCGACCTGATCGAGGCGTGTGAGGAGGCCACCCGCAGGGTGCGATCCCTCGTCGCAGCCGCCAACCTGGAAGATTGGCGGCAGTGGGCCCTGCATGTCAGCGATGATGCCGGCGACGAGATTTTCGTTCTGCCGTTCGCATTCGTGCTCGGCAGGCCGCACTGAGAGGGTGCGATGCTGTTAGAGCTGCCATCGTTCATACTTCTTCGTCAGGGGGTGAATGCGATCGCGACAGCAATCATTCGGCGTGCTTTCGCCGGAGCGATACTCGCCCGATGGCGCTTCCGTCGCAGCCCGGGCACAATCTCAAGAACAGCTTGCGGCTCCAAACGGTACATTTGGGAAAGACCGCGTAAAGCTCTTGCCTCCGAGGGTCGTGTAGCGCCTCTCTAGTGGAGTTGCGGATTAGGTGAAGCAGCCGAGCCGGTCGAGGCCGCAGGAGCGTGTGTTGGCGCGGGCGCCGGCATCATAGTCGTCGCGGACTGTTGCGGCGAGCAAGCAGCACTTCGAAACCGCGGCACTCTAAAGTCCCGCGCGATCCGCCGCTTCGGTCTCAACAGCTTTGCCGATCAGGAGATTGATCGGAACGTCTTGTCCGCTGCCGCAGATCAACAGTCCCGAGCCAGATGATCCAGATGCGACGATGCGGCATTGATCCCCGTCCATGATCAACGTGCCTTCCAGCCGCCCGGACGAAGCTTTCAGCTGCATGCGCGCCTGCTTTTGTTCCACGCCATTGACGCTGCACAGGCCGACGTGACGCAGCGTGATCGTCCCTGAATATTCTGCACCCAGACGCGTAACCGTTTTCGCGAGATTTCCCGTTATCTCCCACTCGTGCAGATAGCCGATTTGCCCGCTGGCGGAGTAGGTCTGCGCCCAAGCGGCAGGGGCTGCAACAAACAACACAAGTATCGCCGCGACGATCACCCGTATTGTTTCCGCGCGCGGCATGATTACGGCAACTCCCGCACGACGCGAAAGCCGTTGGCGTAGTAACGCACATCAATGTCGTAGCGAAACCTGGCCGAAGATCTGACGTCGCTGGCCTTGCTGAGGAAGTTGCCCCCGCGCAGCACCCGTAGGCGGCAGTCGCCCGACGTCCAAGGCGACGCGTCCTTCGGCGCATTGCGATAGGAATCGTTCCAGCAATCCTCGACCCATTCCGCAGCATTGCCAGAAGTGTCGTAGAGCCCAAAGCCATTTGGCCGGAACGAGCCCGCTGGCACGACCTGCTGCTTGATCGGACTGCCACAGCCGTCGCACTGCGCATGACCGGCGCCGACCTCTTTGCCCCACCAGAATGGCGTTCTGGTCCCCGCGCGCGCGGCATACTCCCATTCCGCCTCGCTGGGCAGACGGTATTTCTGTCCGGTCTTCTGCGACAGCCAGGCGACGTACAGCTTGGCGTCTTCCCAGCTGACATTGACTACTGGGCGGTCGCCGCGGCCCCAGCCGTGATCCTCGGGGCGCACTTTGCACGCGCCGGCATCGGCGCACGGATCCCACTCCGCGAACGTCACCTCGTGGCGCCCGATGGCGAAGGGCTTGCGAATGCTGATCAGGTGCTCGGGCTTCTCATAGGGCGTGTCATTGGATCCCATCACGAAGTCTCCCGGCGGCACAACGACGAGCTCGGCGCAGTTATCGCAATCGCGAAACAGCTCTCCCGGATCCAGACTGGTTCCCTGTTGTTGAGCCACTCTGGTATCGGCTGGCGCGGACGGTTGGTCGCCAGACGGGCCGCTGCTCAGCCCTCGCTGGGCGCTTTCCGAAGTACTTGCAAGTAGCGCTGTGAGAAAAATCACAGACAAGACGGCGGATTTCATGTTGTGATCTCCGGTCGGCTCGAACGATCGGGAGTATGCACACGTCACATTCAATGTTGCATAGCATGCTTCATTCGGCCGCGACCGGCAAGGCGACGGTCGCGCCACGGGATTTTGGTTTACATTGGGCGGCAAAGGAATATCGTTTCAATTCCGCTCGTTTTGCCGGACGGGCATATTGTCGATGCTTGCGATTATTTCAGTTTCCCACGGCTCCTGCGGTCCAGATTGTGGTCTATGCATTGGGAAGATTGCGATGATGCAACGATTGCTGTTATCGATTCTGGTTCCATTTATCGGCGGTTTGATGCACTGCCACGCCGCACAGGCCCAAACTCAGACGGGCGGACCAACGCCGTCGCCGCCCGGGGCGGCTGTCTATTTCATCGGCTTGAAAGACGGCGACACGCTGCCAACCAAGACCACTCTACATTTTGGCCTGCATGGCATGGGCGTTGCGCCGGCAGGTTCGGACCGCGCCAACAGTGGTCACCATCATTTGATCGTTGATTCGCCAACGCCGGCGCTGAATGCTGAAATTCCCAACGATTTCCAGCACCTCCATTTCGGCGCGGGACAGACCGAGGCAGAGATTTCGTTGACGCCCGGCGAGCACACCTTGCAACTGGTGTTCGCCGACAAGAATCATGTTCCGCATTCGCCGCCGGTGATCTCCGAGCGGATCAAGGTCAAGGTAGCTGACCAAACCGCCCCCGCGGTGGCTCAAGCAGCTCCTGCGGCGGGCGGACGGCGTTCCGCACCGAAGGATGCCAAGGTCTATTTCATCTATCCGAGGAACGGCTCCTATATTTCTCCGAATCCGGTTATCCGCTTCGGTTTGTTGAACATGGGCGTGGCGCCGGCGGGCTTCGACAAACCCAATACCGGCCATCATCATTTGCTTGTCGATGCCGAGTTGCCGCCACTCGACCAACCGATCCCGAACGACTTCAATCACCTGCACTTCGGCGCTGGCCAGACCGAAGCGAAGATCACGCTCCCGATCGGCCAGCACAAGCTGCGCCTGCTGTTCGCCGATTTTGCCCACGTGCCGCACGATCCACCGGTGTTCTCCGAAGTCATTAACGTCACGGTGACGGAGAGCGGCCAGCCGCCAAGAAAGCGCAAGTACCGCCATCGTTCCTGGCGGAGTTACGGATATTAATGCAGCGATGAAACCGCGCCGGCTCTTGATCTACGTCCTCTGCCTCGTCGTCAGCGCGATGTTCGCCGATGCGGCCGCAGCGGAGCGTCGGGTCGCGCTGGTGGTCGGAATCTCCGCCTATACGAACGCACCGACGCTGCCCAATACCGGCAACGACTCCAAAGCGATCGCAGCGCTGTTCAAATCTATCGGTTTCGACGTCGTCATTTCGCGCAACGATCTCGGCGTCGTCGACTTCAAGCGCACTGTGCGCGAGTTTCTCATTACTGCAGAGAACGCCGATGTGGCGGTGGTCTATTACGCCGGCCACGGCATCGAGATCGGCGGCACGAATTATCTGATACCGATGGATGCCAAGCTGAGCCACGACTACGACGTCGACGATGAGGCTATCGCGCTCGATCGCATCATCTGGGCGCTCCAACCGGTACGCCGCCTGCGTCTGATACTGCTCGACGCCTGCCGCGACAACCCGTTTGCGGCCAAGCTGCGGTCCGCAAGCCGCTCGCCGACCAGAGGCGGGCTTGCGAAGCTCGATGAAATCAGCGCCGATACGCTGGTGGCCTACGCGGCGAAGGCCGGCTCGATCTCCTATGACGGCGACGGCGTGAACAGTCCCTATGCAACCGCGCTGCTCCGGCACCTTGCCGAGCCCGGTGTCGACGTTCGGATCGCGCTTGGCCGCGTGCGCGATGACGTTATCGCCATGACCGGTGGACGGCAGGAGCCGTTCATCTATGGCTCTCTCGGCGGCGCAACCATCTCGTTAGTGCCGCAGTTGGGTGCAACAAACGTCGCGCCGGCAGCGCTGCCCCTGGCCCCTCCGCCAGTTCCGGCGCCGGCCCCGCCGAAGCCGGCCCTGGTCAATCCAACACCGCCAAGCGCGCCACCGGCGGTGAAGGCGGAGCTGCCCAAGCCGCCGCTTCCCGGGCAGCCCGCCCCCGAAATCACGGACCCCTGTGTCCGCGACGAAGCGAGGCTGGCGCGTCTGCGCGCCAACCCTGCGCCGGACGAGATCACCAGCTTCCAACGCGAAATCGCCTGCAAGCGGCTGCGTCCACAAGTACAGCGTCTGTTTGAGAGTATTGTTAGCAGTACAGCTCTGCCTTCTGACGGAAATGCGGCGCCGCAAGCCGCTCCGAAGCTGCAGGCACAGAACGAGACTGTCCGTTCGGAAGATACTTGCACCCGCGACATGGCGCGGTTGCTGAGCGTGCGCGCTGAACCTACGCTTGAGGCGATCACCAAGCTCGAGAGGGAATTGGGCTGCGAGCGGCTCCGCTCCCAACTCCGCCGATTGCGCGAGAGCGTCGCTCCTTGATTTCGTCTGGACACTTCGCGTTGTGTCCAAGACATTTCTCGATCGCAATTTGTGCCCGCCCCCGGGGGGCCGCCTAACTCGGAAGGTGGCATCTTGATGGTCCGCGAAAGCCGCCGCTTGTGTGCGACCGATCGCCGCCCAAGATGTCTCGATACAGTGATTCAAGGGAGGCGCGACGCCGTCAAGTCGACCGACGGTGACCGGATCGCAGCGCTTTCCAAACGCGCCCTAAGGATTTGCGTCTGGTGTTTCCGGTGCCAAGAGCGGCCCTTCTGCGAAATGGCAAGTCACTCAAGCATGAGACAACATTCGCTCGAGCGCGTCGCTGTCAAGATCAGTCGCGTTCGAAGACTTTGGCGCCAGGGTAAACTCGCCGGGCGTACGTAACGACCAACTCCCGGTCCTGAGTCTCCAGGAAGGGAGTTCGGAGCTGGCACGACCCGACGACAAGGTGCCACAGGCCATTGAGTCTTTGAATCACGACGTTCATAGTGTGCTCCTCGAAGAACAGCAAACAACTGACCGACACGACAATCTTCCAAGTCACGCGTCAGGGCCGTGATCCTAATCACATATTGCGGAGCGCAACTCGAGCGGCACTATTCGATCACCGTTGGATCGCCTGCTTTGCGCTCATTCAAGTTTGATTCAAGCATCGCTTCGAAGCTGTCTCTTATACACATCGATGTGTATAAGAGACAGCTGCTTTGCGGCGCGATAGTTTGCCGACTTTTCGTAGTTGAGATGTCCCAGCGACCGCCGCTCAGCGGGCAGCCCTCAAACGTGGGGTGATGCAATGAGCAAGATCCCTTTCGCGGCGGCGACGTCCTATCCCGCCGCCGTCGATTCGTAACCAATCCCAGCGCGCATCTGTCTTGCTGTCGCAATCTTCGGCGCCACATTGCTCCCCGCGGTGATGCTTAGAAGCGCCTTCGTCATGTAACCGAGGTTCCAGTGACGCGCATCACGGTCGTTGACCTCTGGATCGGCTATCCCGGGCGTGTGTTGGAAAGCGCGTTGCTGAGACAACCGTTACCATTCATTGAACCTTGGAGGTTAAATGACTCGGATTAGAATTTCCCATAGCTGGCGGACCATTCGCGGTGCGCATATCCGTATCGTCCACCGGCGTAGGGTTGCGGTTAAGTCGGGTTCAAGCATTTCTCAGATTTGCATGTCAGGGAATGGCCACTCATGGCGACGCAGCGGCACCATAGGGGCGAAGGTATCGCAATCATCGCGATCGTTATCCTGCTAGCGGGTGGCGCCAGCAGTTAGGCCGCCTTGGTCGGCGGCCTCTTTTGTTTCAGTTTTAGCGCAACCGTCGGCGGTGTGTCGCCAGCCGCTGCCGGCGCTTCTTGCGGTGAGATCGGCGCCGGCGCTTCATTCGGCGAGTCTCTTCGCCCTCGCCGCGGGCGATCGCGCGCCGATATCTGTCTCCGGTCCTGCCGTACATAAGCCAATCGCTTTCGTCCTTCCGCTTTCGCCGCGACGATCTGTTCTTCGCTACAGACATGACCGCAGAACCACGAGCGCTAAAGGCCGACTTAGAAAAACTCTGTGCGCTTGGATGTGCGTTTAACAGGAAAGGCGGTCACACCGGAATTCTCCGCGATGCCCGGTAGAGCACGTGTGAGCGCGATCACATCGCGCAGCCTCCACGTCTGGCAACGTGAAAAGCGGAAGGCGCGCTTTCTGCCGACCCTATTTCAGCACCCACAGACCAGGAGACTACTCATGATCGACGACAGCAAAGTTGCCAAGGACGACGCCAACGACCTCGGGCCTGCGGCTCCGCGGATCCTCGCCCGCCAGCTGGCGCGGCCGCTCACCATCGACGAGATCGACCACATTTCCGGCGGCATGATTTCGCGCGGCGCGGTCGGTGGCGTCACGGCCTCGCCTCGCGCCGATACGTGCACGTGCACGGGCTGCCCCACGAACGACAGCGACGCATGATTTACTTTCTCCCCGCCGACTTATTGCGCCGGTCGGCGGGGATACCTTGACTCGAGCCATATTCAAAGCAAGGGGTCGATGTCCGATGACCGTCCTCATTCTAGGCTTTCCCCGCGATATCCATATTCATGCGGTCCGCTGGGCGATCGAGCAGGCGGAGGGGCGGCATCACACCGTCTACACGCCGGACCTGCCGCTGGTGCTGCGGTCATCAATGCACATTACGCAAACCTCGCAGACCGTCTCCGTTGGTGATGGCCGGAGCCATGGAGTAAGCGGCGACTGGAGCACGGTATGGTTCCGCCGCAGCGGGCTGCCGATGCGGCCGCCTGGCATGTCCGACGCGGATTGGGCAGTAGCTTCACGCGAATGCGACTACCACATCCGCAACGTACGGCGGCTCATCGCGCCCGACGCCTTCTGGGTGAATGATATCGCGGCACGTGAGGTGGTGTTGCTGAAGATGCCTCAACTCATTGCCGCCGCGCAGTGTGGTTTTGCCATCCCGGAGACGCTCTATAGCAACGATCCCGACGAGATCCGCCGCTTCTGGCGTGAGCATTGTAAGGCGGGCGTCATCTTCAAGCTGCATTTGCAGACGCATTGGCATGCGCAATCGAGCGGCGAGCGCCATGCGCTTTTCACCACCGAACTGCGCGAGGTGAACCTTCAGGACGATGCGCCGCTTGCGGGCTGCCCAGCGATTTATCAGCGCAAGGTCGAGAAGGCCTATGAACTGCGCGTCACCTGCATGGACGAGCGCTGCGTGGCCATCCGTCTCGACTCGCAGTCGCGCGATTCGACGCGGCTCGATTGGCGATCGGATATGGTGGCGCCCCTCAAGCCGGCGCTTGTGGCATTGCCACGCACGGTCGAGGAGCGGTGTATCGCGCTCATGCGCAAGCTCGGACTGGCCTTCGGCTGCATCGACCTCATCGTTACTCCCGAGGGGGAACATACCTTCCTCGAGGTCAACGAGATGGGGCAGTTTCTATGGGTGGAACAGGACGAGCCAAGATCAGAGCTGCTCCGCTGCTTTGTGACGCTACTCCTCAATCAGCGGCTTGGGCCGTCGACCCGGCTCGTCGGAGATGAAAGATTGAGTTACGCGGGCTTTCTCGCTTCTGGCGCGTGGGAGCGTGGCTACGCCGAGGACGGCGAGAGCCATGCCAAGTATTCTCCACCGGGCATCATCAACGAGCCTTGACCGGCGATAGGCCCTGCACGGGCGGCTGCGAGTTTTTATTTTCGACGCGCTCTGCCCCGGTCGCCTCCGCCAGACGCACCTTCGACGCCGTCACCCGCCTCGCGTGCGCGGAAATCCGCGTAACAAAAGGTTTCAAATACAGGAGGCAGGAAATGACTCTTCTTTCGGTTATCGGCTGGGACATTATCGGGTGGGATAGTCTCACGCCACAGGGCATTCGGTTCGGCATTGCGACCATCCTTGCTCTGTTAGCGGTGGGCCGCCCCGGGCCGTCAATCTTTGAGCTTTTTGTCGGCCTAATCTGCATCCTGGGTGCTGGCCTCATGGTGGCGCAGGCGGTCTCGCTTGTTTGAATCTTCGCTGCCGGGTTTTGCGAGCCGCTACGATTTCGCAGAACTGGCGGTCGGTCTGCTGAAGGACAACTTGCCTCTTCCGAAACCGGTGCGCCTACTTGGGGGGATGCTTGGATCAGAAGAAGGACGAGGTCATCGAGCTTGGGAATGGTCAAGTTCGACTACCTGCCCGACGGGCGCATCCCAGGTCTCAGGGATGTCTTCTCATCGTTCAACGAACCGTCCCATCCCGCCGGAGGTGATCGCGCTCACTGGGATCACGGACGAGGTGGTCGTCGGGCAGCGGATCGACGAGGCAACTGTCTCGTCGTTCACGGACGATGCCGTGATCGTCATTGCTCACAACGCGAGTTTCGACCGCAAGTTCGCGGAGCGTTACTGGCCGATATTCCAACGGAAGGCCTGGGGTTGTTCGGCGACGTAGGTCGACCGGAGGAAACACGGCTTCGAAGGCTCTCGCCTAGCCTGCCTCCTGAATGGCGCTGGCTTCTTTCACCAGGCTCACAGGGCGGTCGACGATTGCCACGCACTGCTTGAGATTCTCGCGTTCGAACTACCATCAAGGCGATTGAAGAAGCACGCTATTGGCTGCGCGGTGCATGAGCCCACAGTTGGTTCTAATTTCTTGTGGCTTGACTATCGGTATCGCTCGAAGCGCGTTGCCTTGGCGCTCGTGCGTCAATGCTGCTGACCGTACTTCTCCGGAACGGTAATGCGCCGGTGTTAAGTCTTGCCCGGGTACCATTCGCCGGTCTAATAAGTATTCGTTGTCCAACGAACCATGAGTAATGGATCAGCGGGTTTCGTTCGAACCGCAATGATTGACCTGATCCTATTTCGTTCGCTCGCTGAATGCCCGCAAAAGGACAAGCGATAGAGCCGAAGCTGTAGCTGAGGCTCAATTTTCCAGACGACACCTCCGAACTCCGTCTTTCTCGGAGCCATTTCTGAATCCTGTGTTCATTCGCCGCATGGCCGTTGAGGCCCCGATGAAAAGCATCTGGACAAGCTCCAAAACAGTGAGGCTAACCCGCTGCGCGTTCGCTGTGGGAGCTCGCCACGTCCATACCAATATCGGCCAGCGGCAATCCATGAGCAGTACGCCCGAAAAAGGTAACCACATGCGAGGAGTGTGAGCCATGAAAAAAATGCTTTGCTTAATGGCACTGACATTCGCCGTTGTCGTGCCCGCCTTCGCCGACGACGCCAAAACAATTGCACAGCGCGTCGACGACAAGTGGATCGAGGCCTTTAACAAGAAAGATGCCGCTGCTCTCACCGCGCTATACACGGCCGACGCCGTGTTGTTGCCGCAGGGTGTGGATCAACCCATCATCGGCACTGAGAATATCCGCAAATTCATGGATCAGATGGTGAATGAGAAACTCGAAAACATGGTTCTGCCGGTCGCGCAGGCGAACATGATAGGCCAAAACTCACTTTATTCAGCCGGTACCTGGTCTGCTGATGCCGGAGGCCAACAGATCAAAGGAACCTATATGAGCGTCATCGTCCAGGACGGCGCAGATTGGAAATACCGCGCCGACACCTGGAACATGATGCCACCTCCTTCGGCGACGGTCGGTTCGGCCTCCACAAACAAGTAGTCCGCAAAATCTGCGGTGGAATTGATAAACATCGGCCAATGGTCGGCTTGGTTGTCCCGCTTTGCGCGAGGCAAGCCGGGCCGACCAGCCACAGCCTCGATAGTCGCACCCGCTTACGACCCATCACCAGAATCGGTGCAATCTCCGCATGGCCCTTCTGCGAAGTGCCCGCACACCTCGTCGAGGTCCGATCAATGGGGTATGGCGGACTAGATTTGCTCATGTTGAGTTCTTCGCATTTTGCCCCTGAGCAGTCATTCGCCGTAAGCGCAAACCACAAGTGAGGCGCGGGCCTCGGGAGTGAGCCAGGCTGGATGAGATGATTGGCGCGCTTGAGCACCTCGGCCGAAATAGTCCCGCCGGCGGCTCATGCCGCATCCGCCACCCTGCGGCGCAAGATCGCAGGCTCGACCAAGCGGACGCTCGCTTCAAACTTGGCGTGAGTGTTGCCGGATAACGCACTTTGCTGATGGATACACGTCAGGCCGCTACCGGAACGCTCTCAGCTTGTCCTCGGATTCCGCCCCGAGTACCTGCTTGGCGTGATTGTATCCCGCCGCTACAATGTCGTCGTATCGCTTCCATTGCAGCAGTCCGACCTGTTCGATGTGCGGCTGAAACAGAAGATCGACGAATTTTCGCATCGCCTTCTGCTTCGAGACCGAACTGATGAAGGACGAGTTCAGTATTGTTTCAGGCACGGTCGGCAGGCGGTAGCGCTGCATGTCCCACGACCGGAGTTTGTCACGAAGATGCGCAATGGTACCCGGTAGCTGGTCGATCTCGAACACCCGGCCATCTTCGATCAAGAGGTCGACACCGATGATCCGCCGGGCGCCGAGCCGCGCCATCACGTCGACAGGAAAATTATTGAACATGCCACCATCGAACATCAGGTGTCCGCCGATAAACATCGGCGGCAGCACACCGGGAACCGCATAGCTCGCGATCACATTTCGCGCGAGATTTCCTTTGTCGAGAACGGCCTCGCTGTTGGTGGAAAAATCGGAGGCAATGACGAAGAACGTCTTCCAGGTGTCCTCCGCGTCGATACTCGCACCTGTCGCGTTCTCGATGGCCTGGGCCATCGCCTCGTGGGTGCGCTTGCCCTTGATCAGCGACACCAGTGGAATGAAATTATAGTCGCCGGTGATGTTGCCCTTTGGATGAAGCAGAAAAGCCTTGTGGACGGCGGTGGAAATCCGCTCCGCCGACAGATCGAGCGCGAGGCAGGTCCCCATGATGGCGCCGATCGATGTGCCTCCGATAAAATCGGCTTCGATGCCCGCCTCCTCCAATGCCTTCATAACGCCGACATGGGCGAATCCGCGCGCCCCACCGCCCGCCAGCACGAGGCCGACAGAGTTGCCTGATATAATCCGCGCTAACCGGCGAATGTCGCGCGCAAGTTCCGGCCGGATGTGAAAATGCCTCGAGATGCGTCTGTTTTTCAACCATTGCGCGGTGCCGGTCGGGCTTTTGGTATCGAGGCCATGCAGAAGAACGAGTGTCCGCCGCGCGATCAGGACCGGCGTCTCGGCCGCGAGATAGCGGCTTTCCACGCTTGAAAGACCCGGGTCCTGGCGGCCATCCCCGACCAGTAAGATTTCGTCGCAGTTCTGCAGACAGAACTGCGTCCAGGCGGACTCGCGTGGGTCGGCGACGAGATAAACCGCCTTGCTTGCGGCCTCGATCCCGTCGATGTGATGAGCAATCGCGTCATGATTTTGGCGGACCGCGCTTGCGGCATCCGTACCGAATTGCTCGCCGATGTCATCGGGACCCACGATCCTCGTGGCTGCGCTGTCCCGCCCCGCGGCTCGCAGACGTCCTGCCAAGGCCGCGGCGTCAACGCCAGGCGAGACGGCAAGAATGCAGATATTGACAGGAACAGTCGGGGCCTGACGCTCTCGTTCCGACCGTCGAAGCCGATTGATGACGATTCTCGTCATCTGTAGTGCGACCTGCGGGGATTTGGCGAGCGCCCGCTCGACGATCTGCCGCGTTACCTTGACGACCGAAGAATCCCGCAGGGCAACGATGGAAGCGGAACGTGGTTCGCCGGTGAACAGGGCGAGCTCACCGATGGTTTCGCCTCGGCCGATTTCGCCGAGTATTTTGCTTTCGCCGTCGGCTTCCGCGAGCGCCAGCAATCGGCCCGACAGCACGAAATAGACGTCGTCACTGTGCTCGCCCTGGTGGAACAGGATGCCGCCCGACGGCAGCTCGATGAATTCGGCTGCAGCCTTGATGCTTGCGATCAGCTCGGCGTCGTCCGAGGCGAAGTGGCCCTTTAAAATGGTCTGCAGCAGGTCGTGTCTGTGTTGATCGTCCCCGTTCGGTTTCGACATGGACGTGCATTCCATCGGTGGAACATAAAGGTCTGCCAAATCGCTTTACAGTTCGCAATCTCCTTTCAATCGAGACCGGCAGCTGAAGCATCCTATGCGGCCTGGCGGACGGGCCGTGATTGATCGAGATGATTGCGGCGGTGCAAACTCACTTCTGCTGCAACGCGGTCGCGCCCTCCCGATGGGTCGCCTGGCAGCGCGCTTTCACCTCACCATTCCGCGAATCCACGCGCAGGGACGGCGAGATGCGCCGCGCTAAAACGGCCGATTTCCAGTTATGGCCCCAAGCCGAACAGCGCTTGAGCCGTTGTGATGTCGGCTGTCGGCGGTAAACCGGCCGCCGGGGGTGTGCGCGCCCCGACCGCCGCTTGTGAGACCCTTACCTGACCCCGCCGCCGCTTGAACCTCAGTGTCCGCATCGCAGACGTAACAACGAGCGGGATTTTAGAAGCCGTCCAACTAGTCTGGAATTGGTGCAACAAGTGACCGGCTCACACATCGGGGAGCCCGCGCAGTTTGACCTAACCTCATTTCGGATATTGCAGCGCTAATCTCTTGTTTGCTTAGAGAAACTGCGATGACGAAGATGCCTTTGATGGCCGCCAACGCGGCGACGACACTGATCGTGTTGCTGGCCTCGCATTTCGCAGCGCACGCTCACGATCATAACCGCCCCGAACTCAATCACTGGTTCGAGAGCCTCAAAAGTGGCAAGGGGCCATGCTGCTCACACACGGACGGAATAGCAGTCGCCGACCGCGATTGGGACAGCAAGGACAGTGGATACCGCGTCCGTTTGTACGGACAATGGTGGGGTGCCGCCGGAAGCGGTGATCACCGAACCCAACCTCACGAGACAGACCACTGCGTGGCCCGTGCATGAATATCTCGACGGCAGCGATGCATTGGGATCGCGTCATCACCAGAGCCGGAGGCAGTATTGAAGTACCAGTTCGCCGAGTTCGAGATCGACCTCAGCCAGCAGGAGCTGCGCAGGCGTGGCGAGTTCATTCATATCGAACCTCAGGTCTTCGACCTTATTGTTCATCTGGTGCGTAACCATGATCGGATCGTAAGTAAGGATGAGTTGATTGAAACCATTTGGCACGGTCGAATCATTTCCGAAGCAGCGCTCAGCAGCCGAGTTAACGCAGCCAGGCGGGTGCTTGGTGATAACGGCAACGACCAGTCGCTCATTCGTACACAACACAAACGTGGCTTCCGATTCGTCGGACACGTTCAAACAGTCTCAGCGTCGGAAGCGAACGCTCAGCGTGCTAGCGAGCGAAGTATTGGTTCGGAAAGCAAATCCACCACTGTTTCCGTCGCGACCGAGGTGTCCAACCTCGACAACATCGTCTCGGAAACAGTCAGGGCCGAGGCTGTTGCGCGCTTGTCGATCGCCGTAATGCCGTTCGGGAACATGTCTGATGACCCCGATAACGATTACTTTAGCTACGGTCTAACGGAAGATATCATTCGTCTTCTCGCTCGGAACAGGTGGCTGTCGGTCATTTCGCGGCACTCAACCATCGGCTTCCAAGGGCGGATGGTCGACGCACGGGAGATAGGCGAACAGCTGAGCGTAAGGTATGTGCTCCTCGGCAGCGTACGAAAAAATCGCGACACGGTGAGGATAACGGCGGAGTTAGTCCGGGCAGCGGACGGGCAGCAACTGTGGTCGGACAAGTATGATCTGCAGCTTGAATACATTTTTGATATTCAAGACGAGATGGCGAGGCAGATTGCTGCAACGATCGAACCCGAGTTGTCCAAGGTCGAGCAGCAACTCGCTGCCCGCAAGCCTCCCGAAAGCCTCGACGCATGGGACTGCTACCAGCGCGGTCTATGGAATTTGTGGCGCTTTACTACTCCGGGATTTGATTCTGCTGAAACGTATTTCAAGCGTGCCATCGCGGAAGATCCATACTTTGCTCGGGGGCATGGCGCTCTCAGCTACGTAAATGTACAACGTGCGTTTCTAGACGAACCGAGAGACCGCTTAGCGCGACTTGAAACCGCTTTGCGGCAGGCGCAAACGGCAGTAGCCCTCGACGACCTTGATTGCTTTTGCCAATGTGTCCTAGGTCGGGTCCTGTGCCTAACTCGTCACAACGACGAAGCACTGGCGGCTCTCGATCTTTCCTTGGAGCTAAACCCGAGTTTTGCCCAGGCCTATTTTGCACAAGGCTTTAATTTGCTGTGGCATGGCCGAGAGACTGATGCTGAGACCTTGCTCGACCGCGCGACCGTGCTCAGTCCACGGGACAGCCATCTTTGGAGTTTCCATCACGTTCGCGCTTGGACTCACTTCTCTCTAGGCGAGTACGATATAGCCGTCGAGTTCGCACGACGGGCAACTCGACTGAGCAATGCGACATATCAAGCGTTCGCCCCACTGGCCGCTTCACTAGGCATTCTCGGTGATAAGACACAAGCGGAAGCTGTTGCTGCTGACCTGCTTCGGCGTAAGCCCGGCTACACTACTGAAACTGCTCGTCAGGAACTTTTTTATTGCAACGATCCGGACCTTATCGATCGTTTCATTCGCGGTCTAAGTAATGCAGGTATTTCGCAGCCCCGAGCTTAGGACGTACACCCGCGCAGCCACGTCGCGTTTTGACCCATCCCGCCTGACGGCGAGGTCCCAGGAAGGCGGCCCCTTTTAAAGGAGCCGCGGAGTTTCGAAGTCGGACTATCGATCGAAATCGCGAGCAGCGCAGCAGCTTGGAAGCGATTTGTTCTTTCCCCGTATCTTCACGCGATTGAGAGCGCTGCGTGATCGCCTCGCTGCCCTTTGCCTCAGCAAAAAATCCACGGCATCTAAAGAAATTCCGGATGCCGGCTTCAAGCATGCGCGGGCCAGGGCGCGTAAATCGATCTGACATTTGGCGAGCGCAAAGCCCGCAAGAGCCGAGTGAGAGGAAGATTTACGAATCTTACCTCGGGTTTATCACCAGAGGAGAACAAGATGACGACGACGAGTGCAAGCGCGAAAATCAATAATGGCGTCAACGTCGAGGCGTTGTTAGGTGCCCGTATGGCACTTGAGCAAGCGCCTGAGGCGGCTCAGTTCAAGTGGCGAGCGAGCTGCGAATGGGTGAATGGCACGCACAGCCGCTCCGCTATTGGAAGTTTCTTTGGGCTCGGAGCCGAGCAGTCCCGCAACAAGACGTTCACCGTCGAGGCAGATCACCCGCAGGTCTTTGCCGCCGAAGACAGTGCTCCGACTCCTGTCGAGCTTGTCCTTTCCGGACTCGCGAGCTGTCTCACGGCGGGTGTTGCTGCGATTGCCCAGCGCCGCGGCATACAGCTCCATTCGGTCAGGGCGTCACTCGAGGCCGACATGGATATTCAGGGAATCCTGGGCATCGACGACGAGGTGCGCAATGGCTTCGGCGCCATTCGCGTCCACTTCGATATTCGCGCCGATGCGAGCGAAGACGATATCAAGGCGTTGGTAGCTCAATCGCAGAAGCGGTCGGCCGTATTCGACATCGTGACCAATCCGACGAACGTCTTCGTGACCGTCAACTGAGGACGACGGTTGGAGAAAAAGGAGCGAGCGCTTTGGGATTCGCGACCGCCATCATTATAGGCGCCGGCCAATCCGGATTGGCCATGAGCTGGCATCTGAGCACGCGTTCGATCGACCACATGGTCCTTGAGCGCGGCGAGGTAGCCAACTCATGGCTGACGGAGCGGTGGAACTCGCTGCGCCTTCTGACGCCCAACTGGCAAACTCGACTGCCAGGATACGCCTACCGCGGTGATGATCCCGACGGATTCATGACGATGTCGGAGGTCGTCAGTTTCCTGCAGGGATACGCCAGGCTTTCGTGTGCTCCAATTGTGCCGGGAGCCCGCGTCACCCGGGTAAGGCAGCAGGAGGTAGGCTACGCGGTCGAAACCAACCTTGGTCCATGGCGCTGCCGCAAGCTCGTGATCGCAACCGGCGCCTGCAACCTTGCCTCGATCCCGTCGCTCGCTGCGGGTTTGCCTGCCGCCGTGACCAGCCTCACCCCGCTGCAATACATCAATCCCGCTCTCCTGCCTAATGGCGGCGTGATGATCGTCGGTGCCTCAGCAAGCGGCATTCAGCTCGCCCGGGAGATCCGAGCGGCCGGCCGCAGAGTCGTACTTTGCGTCGGAGAGCACGTCCGGCTGCCGCGGACCTACCGCGGACGGGATATCCAGTGGTGGATGGACGCTATCGGTGCCATGGATGTTCGGTACGACACCATGGTCGAGGATATCGAAAGGGCACGGCGACTGCCGTCGCTTCAGCTTATCGGAACGCCTGAGCGCGTCACGGTCGATCTCAATAGCCTGCGCAAGGCGGGCGTCGAGCTCGTGGGTCGCCTCGTCGGACTTTGTGACGGCAAGGCGCAGTTTTCGGGATCGCTCGCCAATCATTGCGCGCTGGCCGATCTGAAAATGAGCCGTCTTCTCGCCAGCATCGATGATTGGGTGAACACGAGCGGACTGGCGCAGCAGTTTGCCCCGCCTCATGGCTTTGAGCCGACGGATGTCGGGTCGGAAACCAGGCTCTGCCTGGACCTGATCCGTGCCGGCATCGGTACGGTGATCTGGGCGACGGGCTATCGCCCCGACTACTCCTGGCTGGACGTCCCCGTACTCGACCGCAAGGGACGCATCCGTCACGACGGCGGGATAGTTTCTGCGCCGGGAATGTACGTCATGGGCCTGCCATTCATGCGCCGGCGCAAATCGTCTTTCATCGACGGAGCGGGCGCCGATGCTGCGGATCTCGCCGCCCATCTGAGCCAGAACCTCAATCGCGCTGCTGCCTGAGAGCAATTGTCATGAACGGTCTCCACGGTCTCGACTCACATTATGACGCGGTAGTTATCGGCGCACGCTGCGCGGGCGCGGCCACTGGCCTCCTGCTGGCCCGGACGGGTGCAAAGGTCCTGATGGTCGATCGGCAGCCCTATGGCGCCGATACGATGTCGACGCACGCCCTGATGCGGTCCGCGGTTATGCAGCTCGAGCGATGGGGATTGATTCCGAAGTTTGCAGCGGCGGGAACACCTGCGATTCGATCGACCACGTTTCACTATGGCGACGAGATCGTTCGAGTGGATATCAAGCCGGATCACGGCGTCGATTTCCTGTTGGCGCCGCGACGCACCGTGCTCGATCCGTTGCTCGCCGATGCAGCCCGCGAAGCCGGCGCGGCGGTTCGCCATGGGACCGCTCTTTCCGAGTTGCAATTTGCATCGAACGGCCGGGTCATCGGCGCCTCGCTGAGAGATGGCAGCGGTGCGTGCATGACCGTCCGCTCGGATATCGTCATTGGTGCGGACGGCCGCCAGTCGACCGTTGCGCAGCTCGTCAATTCAAAAACACTGGTCGAAGGCTTCAATGCCTGTGGCATCGTTTTTGGCTACTTTGCAGACCTGAACAGCGATGGCCTGCATTGGCATTTCGCAAGGAATGCCGCGGCAGGGGTGATTCCAACGAACGCTGCTCACTGCGTCTTCGCGGCGGTTCCGGCTTCTCAATTTGTCGCGACATTTCGCGGCGATGTGATGCGCGGCTTCCTCCAGGTGCTGGCAGCGAGCTTTCCCGAGCTGCGCGCCGACGTTGGCAGAGCCACGCTGGTCGGCCGCCTGCGGAGCTTTGCGGGCGCAACGAGCTACCTTCGACAATGTCATGGTGCAGGGTGGGCTCTGGTCGGCGATGCCGGCTATTTCAAGGACCCCCTGACCGCGCACGGAATCACGGACGCCCTTCGCGATGCGCAATTGCTGTCGCGAGGGATCATCGACGGCGCCATCCGCGGCCTTGAGAGCTACCAGCGCGAGCGCGACGAACTGTCCTTGCCGCTTGTTCGCGCCACCGATGCGATTGCCTCGTTCTCGTGGGACCTCGACGAAGTCAAGCAGCTTCATGCCGATCTGAGCGCGGCAATGAAAGCGGAAGCCAATCACATCGCGAACTTGTCTCAACAACCGTCCCTCGCAGCATAGGAGCACGAGAAATGTCGACCGACTCACCCTGGACCCGAACGCTGGCCGGCCGACCCGTGCCAGGTCGCCGTGCTGAAAGGAGCCGCACGACCACGATGCGCGATGTCGAAATGTTCACCGAGATGACGGGCGACAAGAACCCTGTCCATTACGACGTGGAACTGGCGACCGCGTCACCCTTTGGCGGGCTTATCGTACAGGGCGGGATCACGACCGGTCTCATGAACGCCGTCGTTGCCGAAGATCTCCCGGGACCGGGCACGGTATTTCTCGAAACAAACTGGCGTTTCGTCAAGGCCGTACGGGTCGGAGAGACGATTACCGCAAGCGTCAAAGTCGAGCACGTCCGGGACGACAAGCCGATCTGCAAGTTGGAGACCGTCGTCCGCAACGCAAGCGGAGAAGATTGCGTGGTCGGAACCGCGATAACCTACACGATGCCGTTGTCGCGGCGCGAGGCTCGCCAGGCGACGCGTGCCGTACCCAGGTGACGGGTCGGTCGTGCAGACTCAATACAACAATTGCAATGACACCGGCGCAGATCGGTCCTGCGGTCTCGCTTAGGTGAATGACGAATGCAGCGGCCTCGCATCACAACCTGGACAATCGCCTTGACCGGTTTGGCGATGGCTGCGTTTGCGGCAAATTCCGTGCTTTGCAGGTTAGCCCTATCTCAGGCCGCGATCGATCCTGCCACCTTCACCCTTGTCCGGCTCGCGTCAGGCGCGTGCGTACTGTGCATCATCCTCTCGCTTCGCCGGAAGGCTGAACAGCCAGCGGGATCGTGGCCAGCATCTGTTGCGCTATTCGCTTATGCGGCCGCGTTCTCCTTTGCATATGTCTCCCTACCAGCCGGTACGGGATCGCTCCTTTTGTTTGGCGCGGTTCAGACTACAATGGTCGGCTATGGGCTCGTTCGCGGTGAACGTCTATCCGCCTTGCAGTCGTTCGGACTGACAATTGCCGTCGCCGGACTGGCGGCGCTCGTAGCTCCCGGTGCATCGGCACCGTCCGTAACGGGCGCCTGCCTCATGCTGACTGCCGGCGTTGCGTGGGGCGCTTACTCCTTGCTCGGCCGTGGCGTTGCGGATCCCATTAGCGTGACGGGTGGCAACTTCCTGCGTTCCGTTCCAATCGCAATCTGTCTTTTCTTGTGCGCCCTTTCGTTTGGCACGCACATCACCGCCATCGGGCTCGCCTGTGCAATCCTATCCGGCGCAGTTGCGTCCGGGCTTGGCTATACGGTCTGGTACGCGGTGCTCCCAGGGCTCACGCCAGCGCAAGGCGCCTCGGTGCAGCTGAGCGTTCCAGTCATTGCGGCATTGGCAGGCGCCTTGGTGCTAGGAGAAGCAATCTCCCTTCGCCTTTCCATATCTTCGCTTGCGATACTCGGCGGAATTGCACTGGTCTTCGGCAGTCAAGAACGCGCGCCATCCCGTAGCAGATAAAATACGCCAAAGTATGCTCAATCTCCGAACTAAAGGCGCTTGGAACCGATATCCCGGCCACGCCGCTCGCCCAGCTGACCAAAAATGAGACTTCCGCATTCGGCCCGCAGCCGACATAGCACCTCGATCCCAGACGTTTGCCTCAGGGGCAGACCGCACATGGAGCAGGGAACGCCAGGACTTCCACTCCTTGCCCGAAGCGGACATTCTGGATGTTGCTGCTCAGGAAGAGGCCGATCGCCATTGGCTCGGGGAGCGGCCGACAAACTTTTTGAATGCTCGGCTGAATGCGGCCTCGGATTCGTAGCCGATTTCATGAGCGATGGCGGCAATTTTGACGCCGGGATCGGCTAGGCGCTTGGCGGCAATCTGCATGCGCCATTGGGTCAAATACTGAATCGGCGGATAGCCCACCAAATTGGAAAATCGATCTGCCAGCGTTGAGCGCGAGGCGGCGACTTGCGCTGCAAGCTCCTCCAGAGTCCAGGGATGCGCAGGGCGCGCGTGCAATAGCGTCAGCGCGCGACCGACTAGAGGATCGCGTAATCCCGCAAGCCAGCCGGTACTGTTGTTCGCTAGTTGATCCATATGCAGCCGGATCACCTCGACGAACATCAGTTCCGACAACCGGTTGAGCACGCTTTGGCTTCCGGCGCGTTTGTTGCCCGTTTCGGCGGAGGCGAAACGGATGAATTGGTCGAGTAGGCTATGTGACGTTTGTGAGGCGTCACGCCGTAGCCGCATGAATCGCGGCAGTGAATCAAGTAGCGGATTGAACGGGCGCACATCGCAACTGAAGAACCCGCAAATCACATGGGTGTCGCTCGCACCCTCGCCACCGGTTCGAAGCGCGAAGGGCAACGCGTTGCTATCCTCGGGCCTGCGGTGCATGTCCAGGTTAGGTTTAGCGCGCATGCCCGGTGCGCTTGATATCGCATGCGGGTCGCCATGCGGAATGACAGCTATGTCCCCTTGCTCCAGTTTGACCGGCTCGAATCCGGCGTCGCCGACGAGCGATATCCAGCACGAACCCTGGGTAACGACATGATACTCGATTGCGTGCTGGGCGCCGGGCGTCACGTCGTTAGCGATCTGCGCTCCAGGCGGCGCTTCCGCAACCCATGGCGATTTTGCGGTCACATCGAAAAAGACTGACCCTGATAAGCGGACGGCGGAGAGGACATCGGACAATGCGTCCGCGCTCATGGACATGACCTCCGACATTTGCCCGGCCGCGATTAGGCCTTTGGCGCTAACGCAGCGATCAGGCAGGGATGATAGCAACTCTGGATGCACGAGCAAGAAGTCCGGCAGCGCAATCATTCAGCTGTCGCTTCGAATGACTTAAGTATCACCGCGAAAGCCGCACGCACCGTGCGCCTAGATCGCCCGTAGGCGATGTGATGCAACTTGGAAAGTTCGAGGAGATACACATGACTACAGTGATTGAATGTCATTCGCCTGTGGCGGAACAGTCCGCGGCGGACTCAACGGCACCCACGAGCACAACCGTGAACGGCATTGATACAGGGAAATTGTCCGCCACCATCGAAGCCATCAAAGCCGATGCTTCTCTTGCGAGCTTCCAGTTCAGGCTTTCCAACCAGTGGATTGGCGGCGGCGAAAACCATTCGCGCATCGACGACTTCTACGGCGTCGGCCAGGAGATGCGGCACAAACAGCCGTTTTCCCTCGTCAGCGACGAGCCGGAAGTGCTGTTGTCTCAGGACCGCGGGCCGAATGCGGGCGAGTACGTGTTGCACGCGCTCGCCAGTTGCTTGACTGGTGCTCTGGTTTATCACGCGGCGGCGCGCGGCATTGTGGTGAAGGACATCGCCACACGGCTGGAAGGTGACATCGACTTGCAGGGCTTTCTCGGACTTTCCAAGGATGTCCGCCGCGGCTTTAAAAACATCCGCGTCCTCTTCGACATCGACGCCGATTGCGACGACTCCAGAAAGCAGGAGTTGATCGAGATGGCGCAGGCCTATTCGCCCGTCTTCGACATGTTGTCGAACGGCTTGCCGGTGAGTTGCGGGCTCGACGAGCGCGTAAAAAAAACTGAGACCGCGTGAATTTACGCCGGGGTTCGCGATGCGAACTCCGGCACTCTGTTTCCTCGTAGAGGTCCATCACCGGGTCGATCGCGAACCGACAACGGACATCGGACTCGTGCCTAGAAGTCCGGGCCCGGCGATCGGTTCAAACACAAAATACTTGTTGCGGAGCAACTAATGCCGGCCAGTGAGAAGCAGATAACACCCGAACAGATCAAGCTCGTGCAGGAGAGCTTCGCTAAGATCGCGACTATCGTCGATCAGGCTGGGATCATGTTCTACAATCGGCTATTCGAACTCGCCCCCCAGCTAAAGACGATGTTTCCGGCAGAGATGACTGAGCAGCGCCGGAAGCTAATGGCGACCCTGGCCCTGGCGGTGAATGGGTTAGCCGACCTTCAATCGGTGCTGCCGGCGGCAGCCGCGCTAGCCAAACGCCATATCGCATACGGCGCCAAGCCTGAGCATTACCCCATTGTTGGCTCTGCGCTGCTGTGGACTTTGGAGAAGGGGCTGGGCGACGCCTGGACGGCTGAAACTGCCGAGGCCTGGGCCGCGGCCTATGCTGCGCTCTCCGCCCTCATGATCGAGGAGGCGTATGGCCGCCCAAAGAATGCCGAACGTGCCTGATGACCGCTTGTGGCCCATCGGCGAAATCCGGCGCACGTGGAACGTCCGCTTTGCGCCAGAAGCGGCCCTCTCCCGCACGTCGCAGCTTGCCCCCAAGCCGACACCCCACAAAAGAAGATCATTCTTGCCACGAGTTTCGTAGCCAACGCTGACTGCTGGGGCGCTCGTGATTTCTGTCACAGATAGAAAAATCACCCTCCGATATCAACACGAGCAGTCGAGGAACTGGCGTGCTTTGAGCCAGATGTTGTCCACGTGAGAGGAAGGAAGATCACGTCATGCCAGCATTGATTATCGGAGTGTTTCTCGTTGCTGCGTTCGCGATCAGTAGGCTCGTTTAGTAAATTGAAGTTTGCTCCCCGAAGTCTTTCAAAGCACGCTTCGCATGGTGAGACGCATCACAGATTGAATAGCAAGGCCGCGCCTATTCTTCGCCATAAAGGGAATGGTCCCTCTTGATAGTAGCAGGAGCATTCAATATGGGCGAGATTATTCGATTTGTCTCAAAGTCTGAGCGCGAGCAAGCCCGCTTAGTTCGAGAAGCCCGCGCGATATATGACAGCATCTTCCCGGCGGCTGATCCGGTTAGGGAGCAGCATGACAAGGCATCGATAAGTCATACAGTCAGCGGCACCAAAGCCCATCGCAGCGACGGGGGTCCCCTGTCGTGATCAAGGTCATCGCCGCGCTCTGCAGTCTCTCTTCTCCGACAGATTGCCACGAACAGATCGTCACCACCTCGGACTTCGCCGACATCTCGATGCAGTCCTGCCTGATGGGCGCGCCGCAGCTCGCCGAGTGGATGAACCAGCATCCGGCAGAGCGCCTGGCGGCATGGCGCTGTGTGATTGGTAACCAGGATCGCAGGGGAGCTTAGGGTGGAAAGTAGCCTCCTCAAACGCTTTGAACCGCTTAACCAGGACCGCTACGGTTACTGACTGAGACCGTTCAATGGCCTGCCCATCGAGTAAGTTATTGTTTGCGGAGCATGAGTCCGGAAGTGGCCCGTCGCAGACGTGCGCATCCCGCAGAAGGTCCGCTTCGCGCCAAAAGCTGCCGTTCTCCAAAATGCACTCCCACAAGGCTTTGGTCATATGGCCCACGAGCGCGCGCTCCAGAACTGAACGTTGATTGGCTTTCAATCTTTTGAACGCGTAAAGGGTACAAAGCGCACAAGGCCGATGGCACGCTTGGTCGTCTCGCCAGGGCCAGTCTTTTCGACCACGGTGAGGGTCTGAGTGGTGTAAGCCGGGCCCACCGGCATCACCAGTCGGCCTCCCACTTTGAGCTGCTCAATCAGTGGCGGCGGCACCTCGCCGAGCGCGGCGGTCACGACGACTGCGTCAAAAGGACCGCATTCCGGCCAACCAGCATAGCCGTCGCCGAGCCGGACGCTCACATTGTCGTACGAGAGATCCTTGAGGGTCTTGGCGGCTGTCTCGGCCAATTGCGGGATAATCTCGATGGTGCAGACCTTTCGTGCCAGGTGCGCAAGGATGGCGGCCTGATAGCCCGAACCCGTACCGACTTCGAGCACAACACCATCGGACGCAACGTCAGCCAGCTCAGTCATCAAGGCCACGATGAACGGCTGCGATATGGTCTGGCCGAGGCCTATCGGAAGCGGCCCGTCTGCGTACGCGATGGAGCAGTGTCGCTCGGGGACGAACAGATGGCGCTGCGTTTGCCCCATCGCCCCAAGGACTCTCTCCGACAGCCCCTGCTGCCCCAGGACATTGACATAGGACCGAGCATAAACGCGAATGGTTTCGACCATGGCGGCGCGTTCGCGGTCACACTGTGTCTCTTGCGCGATGGCTCCCCGCGCGGCAGCAAGCACATAAACCAGGAACAGCAGCAATCTCTTCATGAGCCGTGCGGTCTCCCCAATCGGTCCGCGATTAGCATCGACCGCTTGAGCGCAACACGTGTATTCGACCGATCAAAGCTTGGGACCAGGCGAACTTACGCCCCTCGGGAATTTAGGATCCCCGGCTGTCGTCGATGCATTGGCAAACGCGGCGCGCTAGCGCGGGGGCGCTACCGTGACCCCAGGCGGCGGCACGTCGTCGTCGGGCACAAAGAAGTCAAACACAGCGCCTTGCCTTTGAGGAATGACATCAGAGGCCTCCAGGCCGCCCATGAGCGGCTGCCGTCAGCGGCAGGTATACTCCGGTATGGCAAGTGTCGATAGACATCTCAATGCTCGCGTACCTCACCTGGGTCCGCCCTTAGCTGAACTCGCGCGTTCGTCAGACGTCCGCTTTGCACCAGCAGCCGCCCCCGCCAAGTCGCAGTTTGACCCGGAACGGACGTGCTGCCACTGCCGTCTCCCTCGTCAAGTATGTCTTCGGGCGGCGCTTCGTCTAGCCGGGGTTGGATCATTGCCGCGCGCCCTAAGCGGACGCCACGCTCGGCGAAAATACGATCGGCGAACTGCTGCACGTATCCGCTTGAGCCCTGCTGATGGGTCATCTCCATCCAGCTGTTGTCGTCGAGTTGGACCGGTAGCTAGTCCGGGAAGGCCCGGCATCG
>NZ_JBBIAM010000124.1:0-26648 GCF_054185185.1 Bradyrhizobium sp. UFLA05-153 | reverse complement strand
ATGTCAACCAACAGACGCGAATACGGATGGTCGGCGCGAGAGAGAATCTCGTAGGCCAGCGCGCAGACGCTATGTCCGGCTTCGCAATCACCGAGGCGCCACTGCGTGCTGGCATGGAACGCATAGAGGTTGATGATGGGAATCGCCGCCCATCCAGACTGGACACGATGGTCAGCGAGTTCGTAGGCATAGTCGGCCAGCAGGACACGGCCTTCGACGTCCGCCTCCGCATACCGCCCGAGAGCGTGCAAATGCATGAGGCGCGCCTGATGTGCCGCCATCGCCATGTGGCGTCGTTGCGCCAGGCGGGCCGCTTCCAAGCCCGATGAGGCGTACCGCAGACCTTGCTCGAAGCGTCCGCGCATCCACAGAAACACCGCAGTCTGAGTCGAAACCGACGCGCGCGCGGGTTGGTCGCCCAACTGCGCGGCAAGGGCCTCCGCACGCTCCATATTGTTGAAGATCTCGTCGATCTGCCCGAGCGCCATCATGGCGCCGATGGCTTCCAGCCGGAGCGCAAGTTCAAGGCCCTGCGCAGTCCGCGTGCCGCCGGCGCGGCGAGCCGCTTCAATGCCCATTTCGAACAGTTGCAGGGCTTCCTGATTGGCCGAGCGCGAGATGGCCCGCGCCATCGACTTCACGGCGTATCTTGCCGCATGCTCCCATTCCTCGCCTTTGAAGGCGTGATGGGCCAGGGCCGGCGCGGCATCGGCGTCCTCGGCGCCGGGCTGCGACTGCAAGGCGAGGAAGGCGAGCCGATGCAGCGCCTTGAGGCGGGCGCGTGTCAGCGCCCCGAGCACGACGTCCCGGACCAGTGCATGACGGAACACGAAAGCGTGCTGCTCCAGCGAACGCCCCGTGGGATCGGGGCTCGTCAGCAAGCCGGACGAGACGCAAAGACCAAGCAACTCCTCGGTCCGCGCGAGGTCTTCGTCCTGCATGGCGGCGATCAGCTCCCGCGTGATGGGATCACCGAGAACGCTCGCCGCCTCCAGGGCCGACTTCGCGGCATCCGGCAGCCTGTCGACCCGTGCGCCGATCACGGCGGCGATGGAGCCCGGGACCCGCAACTCCCCGAGGGGTCGCTGCAAACGGTAGGCACCCGGCGTTCCCTCGAGTGATCCGTCATCGATCAGCGTGATGACCAGTTGCTCCATGAAGAAGGGATTGCCGTCGGCGCGACGAACCAGCTCGCTGGTCACCCCAAGCACCGAAGGATCATCGCCGAGCAAGGCTCGCGCGAGGGCGAGCATCTCGCCGTCCCGCAGGGGCTCGACCAGGTACTCGGCGAACCACGTCGTCTGTCCCCATTGATGCTCGAAATCCGGACGGTAGCTGACACAGACCAGGACCTGCAGCCCCTGGAGCCGGGGCAACAAGGCCTCGAACAGCCGCCGGCTGTCGCGATCGGCCAGGAACACATCCTCGAGCACGAGCACGAACGGGCCCGCCCGAACGCGCTGGCGAACGAGCCACAGCAGTGCCTCGCCGATACGGCGCCGCCTTTGCGCCGGATTGAGCGCCAGCCAAGCTTCATTGGGCGCAGCAAACCCGAGCAGATCGCTCAAAGCCGCGAGATGGTCGGCGCCTTCTGCCGGCCATTTCGCGAGCAAGGCCTGCACCGCCGCCTGCTTGACGTCGGTCGCGCTCGTACGAGGCAACTCCATCAGACTCGCGATCAGATCAGCCGCGGTGCTGTAGGCTCTCGTGCTCGCATAACCTCTCGCCTGCGCGACGCACAGGTCCACACCGTGGCCTGCAAGAGCGGCCGTCCAATCGGCGATCAGACGGGACTTTCCGACGCCGGCATCGCCGCGCAGCCCGACCGTCCGCATGGCGCCTTGCCTGACGGTTTCGAGCTCCCCCGCCAGAATCTGCAACAACTCCTGGCGCCCGATAAGCGGTGCCCAGCGCTGCTTTCGCGTCAACGGCGCGGCCGCCGAGCTTTCGGTCTCGACCACGACTTCGTGAAGTTCGATCGGGGCGGCCAATCCGCGCACGGGCTTTATTCCGACCGGCCGTGTATCGATCTGCTGTGCGACCAGGCGCTGCGTCGCCGCGCTGATCAAGATGCCGCCCGGGGGCGCCAGTTTCTCCAGCCGCGACGCGATGTGGATCGTCTGGCCGTCCGCACCGTAGTGCGACCACTGGTACTGTCCGACGATCCCGACCAGGACCTCGCCCGAGTTGATGCCGATGCGCAGCGTCGGGCTGGCGACGCCTTGCGCCTCCTGGCCGGGAATGGTTGCCCTCTGCATCTTCAGAGCGGCCATGCAGGCCCGCAAGGCGTGATCTTCCTGCGCCAGCGGAGCGCCGAACAATGCAACGAGGCCGTCTCCCAGCAATTGGCTGACGGTGCCTCCAAAGGTTTCGACCGCGTCGGCAAGCAGGTCGAGCGTTCGGCCGAGATAGTTCCGGGATTCCTCGGGGTCCGCGTGCTGCAACAATGAGGTCGAGTCGCAGACGTCGACGAACAGCACGCTCACCTGCTTGTTTTCGGTCAGCAGCTGCGCCCGCGAGTTGGGACGTTGCGAAGCGGATCGCGGCTCGCGCTCCGTTGCACCAAGACCGGCGCCGCATTGCGGGCAGAATCGGTGCTCAAGTTCAACTCGGGCGGAGCAAGCAGGACACCTGGTCACGGCACTACGCACTCATCAATGGCTTCAACGAATAACCGGTGCTCATCCGCATGATCATCGTCTCGCTTGAGGACGTGAACCTGCGCGCAAACAGAGTGGCGGGAGGGCCTGACAAACGTGGCGAAAAGTCTTCCCGCCGGTAAAACAATCAAGACGTCGACATGCGCTTCGCGCGGCATACCTTTGTTCGGAAGGTGCCAATTCCGAAATGCCGGCACCTCATGGAAACGAACAAACTTTCGTCCTGCCCTTCGAGACGCGAGGCCTATGTTGACTCGAACGGCAGCCGCCTTGGAGCAAACCCAATGGATCTAAACCAATGGATCTAAACCAAACGTCCTGCGCCCATCCATCGAAGTCGCGCGTTGCCGACGATCATGTCTGATGAGAAGCGCGGTTGACGCGCTCATCTCAGCGCATCATTTCGCGGCGTGCAAAAACCATCTTGAAATAACCAACGCCATTATGAGCCCCTATCAAAAATTGAATTCATTATACGCGCCTAGCCAAAATTGAAAAGGACGAATCCGTAAAAGCCCGGGGTACCAGGCGTCAGGCCGCAAGCAAAGCTCGATTATTCCGTCCAACGGCCGAATGCGTTCCGATTTTCCCGCCTTTTGAGGGCACTTTCGAGTGGCGGACGACGGTATCCCCGGGTTTGCGTACCGATCGATCTCGGAAAAGGATGTCCTCAGCCCTCACCCGAACAGAGTATCGGACAACAACTTAAGGTTGAGGATAACGATGACGCCGGCGACAATCCAGGCGATCGCGGCGACACTACGGGAAATCGCGAACTTGCCCATCTTGCGCCGATCGGAGACGAAGCGCACCAGCGGAATGACCGCAAACGGAAGCTGCATGGACAGTACGACCTGGCTGAACACCAGCAGATCGGCAGTGCCGCGTTCGCCATAGATCGCGGTGACGACGATCACCGGGATGATCGCAACGCCGCGCGTCAGCAGGCGGCGCGCCCAACTCGGCAGGCGCAGGTCCAAAAAGCCTTCCATCACGATCTGGCCGGCGAGTGTCGCGGTCACCGTGGAGTTGAGACCAGAAGCAAGCAGCGCGATTGCGAACAGCGTCGAGGCGATGCCAAGTCCAAGCAGCGGCGACAGCAGCTCGAAGGCCTGGCCGATCTCGGCGACGTCGGAATGGCCGGTTTTGTGGAAGGTCGCGGCCGCGACCACCAGGATCGCGGCGTTGATGAAGAGCGCCAGCATCAGCGCCACCGTGGAGTCGGTCGTCGCCCATGTGATCGCCTCGCGCCGGCCTTCGTCGGTCCGCTCATAGGCGCGGGTCTGCACGATCGAGGAGTGCAGATAGAGATTATGCGGCATCACGGTGGCACCGATGATGCCGATCGCGATGTAGAGCATCTCGGGATTGGTGAAGATCTCCGTCCGCGGCGCAAATCCGCGGATCACCTCCGCTACCGGCGGCGCCGCCGCGGCGACTTGGATCGCGAAGCAGATTGCGATCACGACGAGCAGCGACATCACGAAGGCTTCGAGGAAACGAAAGCCGCGGTTCATCAGGAGCAGCAGCAGGAAGGCGTCGAGCGCGGCGATCAGCGCACCGCCGATCAGGGGGATGCCGAACAGCAGCTTGAGCGCGATGGCCGTGCCGATGACCTCGGCGAGATCGCAGGCGATGATCGCGGCCTCGCAGGCGAGCCACAAAAGCCAGTTCACCGCCGGCGAGTAGGTCGCGCGGCAGGCCTGCGCGAGATCACGATCGGTGACGATGCCGAGCCGCGCCGCCAGCGACTGGAGCAGGATCGCCATCAGGTTCGACAGCAGGATTACCGAGAGCAGCGTGTAGCCAAACTTCGACCCGCCGGCGAGGTCGGTCGCCCAGTTGCCGGGATCCATGTAACCGACCGAAACGAGATAGCCTGGGCCGACAAAGGCGAGCAGCCGGCGCCACCACGCCGCGGCGGCGGGGATCGCGACCGTGCCGTTCACCTCAGCCAGGCTTTTGGTGATGGGCGCGTCAGTGCGCCAGCCAGCTGCGTCGGGGGTCAGATCGGGTGATCGGGCATCCATGGGTCAAAGAGAATACCGAACTCGGCTCTTATTGCAACTCATTTGCAACTGCATCTAGCCGCGCTGGTTCCCGGAAGGTCCCGCGACCGGTCTTGTCGGGAAGCGGGTGGGTTTGGCGGTCATTGGGGGCGAATACTGGCCTTTAGATCGACTTTCAGGGAATGACCGATGTCAACGACCCCCAGCCTGCCGGATACGTTCAACCGCCTCGCCTGGTCCAATCTTGCGGCGCAATCGGCGGAACAGATCGCACTGGCCGCCGCCCCCATCGTTGCGGTGCTGGCGCTGGGCGTCGCCGAAGGCCAGGCCGGCCTGCTCCAGACCGCCCTCACCCTGCCATTCGTGCTGTTTGCGATTCCGGCCGGCCTGCTCGCCGACCGCATCTCGCGGCGCGCGCTGATGGCCGGCGCCGAGGCGCTGCGGGCTGCGGCGCTTGGGACAATCGTGATCCTGATTGCGCTCGGCGCGCTCAACCTGCCGCTGCTCGCAGCACTCGGCTTTGCCGCGGTCTGCGGCACCGTCGTCTACAGCGTGGCGGCGCCCGCGCTGGTACCCTCGCTGGTGCAGGCCGACGCCCTGCCCGCGGCGAATGCACGGATTGAGCTTGCGCGCACCATTGCGTTTGCGAGCGGTCCCGCGCTCGGCGGCGCGCTGGTCGGCTGGCTCGGCGCAAGCCCAGCCTTCGGCTTCGCCGCCGCGCTTTCGGCGATCGCCGTCGTGCTGCTCGCCGGCCTCTACGAGCCCGCGCGCGCACCTGTGCCGCGACGGCACCCGCTGCAGGAGATCCGCGAGGGCGCCGCGTTCGTCTTCCATCACCCGCTGTTGCGGCCGGTGTTCGTCACCCAGTTCATCTTCAACACCGGCTGGTTCCTCCAGCTTGCGGTGTTCGTGCCTTACGCGGTGCGTCATCTCGGCCTGTCCGCGACCGGCGTCGGCGTGGTGCTGGCGATGTATGGCGTCGGCATGGTGATCGGCGCATTGGTAGCGACGCGGGTGATGCGGCGCCTCGCCTTCGGCACGGTGGTCGGACTTGGACCGGTGACCGGATTCGTTGCAGCCCTCGTGATGGCGCTGACGGTGCTGGTGCCTGCCGCATGGCTGGCGGCGTTGAGCTTCTTCCTGCTCGGCGTCGGCCCGATCCTCTGGGTGATCTCTACCACCACGCTGCGCCAATCGGTGACGCCGCCGCGCCTGCTCGGCCGCGTCTCAGCCATCAACATCATGAGCTATGGCGCACGCCCGCTCGGCTCGGCGCTGGGCGCGATCGTCGGCGGCTTTTATAGCGCAGAGGCGTGCCTCTATCTCGCAGCCGCGATCTTCGCCGTGCAGGCGCTGGTGATCTGGCTCTCGCCTGCGGTGGCGCTGGACCGCCAGCCGGAGATGGTCGGCGACGAGGCGACGGCGCGCTGCTAGCAGCTCGTCATTGCGAGCGCAGCGAAGCAATCCAGGAATGCACCCGCGGAAAGCCTCTGGATTGCTTCGCTGTGCTCGCAATGACGGAGTGTGTTGGGGACGCCGACGCTAACCCGCCAGATACCGTTCGTAACTGCCCGTCACCGGTTCGCTCGTGTCGATGTCCGGATCGAGGGTATAGAGATCCTGCGCGCGGCCGATGCCACGCAGTGCGTAGCGGCCGGTCGAGACGAGATAGCGGCGGCCCGGCGCATCGAGCCCCGCGTAAAACTCCGCCGATGCGAGCAGCTCGCGATCGACCGAGCGGCTCATCGAGGCGATGCGGCTGACCTCGTTGACCGTGGGCCCGACCACCGTGAAATCGAGCCGGTCCTCGCTGCCGATATTGCCGTAGAAGACCTCGCCGACATGCAAGCCAATATAGGCCGAAGTGATCGGGCGGCCGGCGGCGGCCCGCTTCGCGTTCAGCGCCACGATGTTCTTGCGGAAAAGATGCTCGGCCCGAAGCGCCGCGCGACGGGCGCCCGCCATGTCCTCGCCTGTGAACATTGCTAGCACGCCGTCGCCGATCAGCTTCAGCACGTCGCCGCCGGCGTCGTGGATCGCATCGATCACGGCCTGCGCATAATCGTTGAGGAACGGAATGATCTCGTCGGGCCCGATGCTCTCGCTGATCCCGGTCGAGCCGCGCAAATCCGAATACCAGAGCACGGCATTGATGCGCTCGGTGACGCCGCGCGAGATGCGCCCGCGCAGCACCTGCTCCGAGGCATCACGGCCGAGATAGACGCGCCCGAGCGTGCGCACGATATCGACCTGCTGGGCGGACTTAATCGTAAGCCCCAGCACCGGCACGAGATCGCGCAGCGCTGCGAGCTCGCTCTCGGCAAAGCCCTCGCGCCGCCGCGTCGTCCAGTAGGAATAGAGGCAGTCCATCTGGCCGAGCGCGCCGCTCTCGCCGAAGCGATGCACGAAGGCGAGGAAATGCCGGTGGCCTTTGTCCGCGAGCTCGCCAATCTGCGAAAAGTCGAGCGATGCGGTGTCCGCGAGATCGATCTGCATCTCGTCCTCGCCGTGCTCGAGCAGATGATAGAACACCGAGCGGCGCCAGTTCTTGGCCGGATCGCCCTGCGCCGTCGATCCATATTCGACGACGTCGCTCTCATTGCTCGGCACATCGCTCCAGCGGAAGGCGCGCCCCTCATAGATCGGGTGCAGCGTGTCGATGACGACGAGCCCGCGCGACAGCTCGATCCCCTCGGCGCGGCAGCGCTCGCAGAAGCCGCGGAGCATCTCGATCTCGGGCAGGCCGGTGAGCCCCTGGCTGGTCAGCCAGTTGATCAACGCAAGGCGGGAGGTCAATTCCATACGCCATTATGGCGTGCATTCGTGACGAGCGAAAGGCAGACGTCGGCCTCACGGCTTTAGGTCTCAGGGCTTGCGCGTGACGACCTCGCCATCCTCCTCCACCAAGGATACAGGCGGCTCCAAGCCGGCGCGGCCGCGTTCAGAACCTGTAATTCAGAGTTGCGGTCACAAGGTCACCAAGCATCGAGGCGGAAATCTTCTCGTGATAGAAGGATGCCTTGTCTTTCGACTGATAATTTACAGAGCCGAGATCGAAATGGAGATATTGGACTCCTACCGTCCATTTGGCGCTCAAGGGCAGCTCAACTCCTGCGCCTGCCGTCCAACCGGTCGCTACCGTCGAGGCGGCACCATGCGAATCATATCCGTAGTACAGCACGTTGTAATTGTACGTTGATTTGACACCGCCGAACGCCAACCCGGCGGTGCCGTATAGCAGCGCGCCTCCAAGCGGAATGCCGGCACGGCCGCGCAGGGTTGCGAGCCACTCAATCTTTGTCATCTCCAGGAAGCGCGAGTCCGCCTGGAAATAGGGATCCTTGATGTAACCTGTGTCGCTGTGGCTCGCGAGCGATAGCGCACGGATATCGCCCTCGAGACCCCACACGAAACCCTGCGATTGCCAGTTCCACCCGGCTTGGGCACCGCCAGTAAAATTCGACGGCGAACTCTTCGACGAGCCCGCGGAAGCGATGAATGGTGGAAAGAGTGGATCGTACAACCAATCCGCAGCCTGCACGTCCGTCCGTTGCGAGCCCCAGGCTCCCCCGATGTTTCCTCCGAGATAGAACCCGGACCAATTGGAGGACTGCGCCTCGGCGGTCGACGCCGCGCAGAGCGCGGCTACCAGGGCTCCGGTCGCGACCAACAGCTCCTTAAGTTGCGCAAATCGCAACGTTAGCCTCCGACTTCTTCCGGACCGCTTCATCAGATCAAGGCTCGACTCGTGCATCCTGGAAATCCTCGAATTCTCGGCGCTCAAACAGAACCGATGCGGCGCATGGCGCTGTCTCTTTTCAGCAAATGTCAGACCCGCGCGGAGATGTCTTGGATGAGGCAGCACACGCATTGCGCGGGCACGGCACTCAGAAGGAAATGGAGGTGACTGTTGTGCCGAAGGCACATTCCAAGGGACCGCCTTTGCCCTGACGGCACATGCGCCTTGGACGACACGGCATTGCAACGGCGATGAACCCCGGCGTACAAACAACGACTAATGCTGGTTGCCTCGCTTGAGGGAGCCGACGTCTTGAGGCCGAATTTGCCGGTGGCGGCCGTGACTAATTCCGTGATCGGTGGCAAATTCGGCTGGAGACACTATGTCCGAAAGGAAAAGCGCAACCGATCCGATTTTGGGTCCGCCGACGCGTTTCTCATTCTCGACCGACAATGTTGCACCGGCGCATCGCTTGAACGCCTTCCGCGATGCCGTCAACTCCGTCGAGGAGGTGGACTGGCTTGCGCGATCGCCGGACGAGTTTCGCTGTGCCGTGCAAGCCGACCTGTTCGACGGAGCCATTGCCATTGATCTTCAGGCGTCCGACGTGCGGGGCGGCCCCAATGCACGTCAGGCTCGCCGCAACAGCGATCGGATCACGATACAGATTTGCGACCGCGGCAGCCTTCATGTCGAACAGCAAGCCTCGGCTTTTGACGTGGCGCCAGGCCATGCGGCCATCGTCCGCAATGATCTCGAAGGTCACACGACGTATTTAGACGACGCACGCGTCCAGTTCCTTTTTATCGACAGGACGCTCGTGCGCCCTCTGTTGAAATCCGATTGGTCGAGGTCAGCGCTCCATATTTCTGCCGCCACGCCCTCCTTGCGCCTGCTCAGAAGCTGGCTGGCCAGCCGGGCCGACGTTGAGCTTTCATCGGACCAGAATCTTCGCGCACTCTATGTCCAACATACCGCCGACCTCGTTGCGATGATTCTGGGACCGCATTCCGATGCGGAGGCCCTGCTGGAAGGTCGAGGGATCAAGGCCGCGCGCCTCAAGGCAGTCATCAACGCGATCAGGCACAATGCGGCGCGCCAGGAGCTGTCAGCCGAGCAGGTCGGCCGCAGCCTCGGCATCTCGGAGCGCTATGTTCGCGTGTTGCTCGAGGAAACCGGGAAGACATTCTCCGAACACCTGACCGAGGAACGCCTCCAGCATGCCAGAAGGCTCCTCAGTGCGCCTCACCTGACCAACCACACCATCGCCGAAATCGCCATGATGTCGGGTTTCAGCGACATCTCGCACTTCAACAGGAGCTTCCGTCGTCGCTTCGGCGACACTCCGACTGGAGTTCGCAGCCTGCTCTAGCCAGGCACAATTGGCGAGCGCGGCTCGGCGGCTCCTTGAGATATTCGATCAGCTCCGGCTCGACGCCGCTCTGTCGGATCATGGCGAGCGTGTTGCGTGAGGTCCCGCAAGCCGCGGTTGTGATGGATGGTCACGACTATGAATGGCGTCCTCCGCAGGCCCCCGGATAGCATCCCGCCCCTTGCAGATCGAATATGCCGATGGCGATGTTGACGCCGCCCGCGCCGCGGAGGCAAAAGCCAATTGATGTTTCCGCTGCCAGCGACGACCAGAAACGCCAGGATCAACGCAAGCACATGAGCCAGCGACAGCTTCCGATCATTCTGGCGCTCGGCACCACCCAGACGCTGGCCTGGGCTTCCAGCTATTACCTGCCGGCGATCCTCGCCGATCCGATCGGGCGCGATCTCGACGTCTCCTCCAACTGGATCTTTGGCGCCTTCTCCGCCTCGCTGGTGATCTCGGCCCTCCTGGGGCCGCGCATCGGGCGGCAGATCGATCTCGTCGGCGGACGGCAGGTGCTCGCGGCCTCGAACCTGACCATTGCTGGCGGCCTCGTGCTGCTCGGCTTCTCCACCTCCGTCCCGATGATGGCGATCGCCTGGCTCGTGCTCGGCGTCGGCATGGCGCTCGGACTCTATGACGCCGCCTTCGCCGCGCTCGGGCGAATCTACGGCGCCGAGGCGCGCGGCTCGATCACCGGCATCACGCTGGTGGCCGGATTTGCCTCGACCGTCGGCTGGCCGCTGACGGCCTGGGGGCTTTCGCATATCGGATGGCGCGACACCTGCTTTGCCTGGGCGGCCGCTCACATCCTGATAGGCCTGCCGCTCAACTTCCTGATGCTGCCGAAGGTGAAGGGCGCCTGGGAGGCGGCGACGACGGCTGTCAAGCCGCATATCCCGCTCGACCGCACCATGATCCTTCTGGCTTTCGTCTTCGCCGCGGCCTGGACCGTCACCGGCGCGATGGCGGTGCACTTCCCGCGTATCCTTGAAGCCACCGGCGCGACGCCCGTCGAGGCGATTGCCGCGGGCGCCCTGATCGGGCCGGCGCAAGTCGGCGCGCGGGTTCTCGAGGCGAGCTTTCTGAGCCGCTTTCATCCGCTGTGGTCGGCGCGGCTTGCCTGCATCACCCACCCGATCGGGGCGGCCGTGATCGCCATCTTCGGCGCGGACGGCGCGAGCGCCTTTGCGCTTCTCCACGGCTCAGGCAACGGCGTTCTGACCATCGCGCGCGGAACGCTGCCGCTCGCGATCTTCGGGCCGAAGAATTACGGCTACCGGCTCGGCATCATCGGCGCGCCGGCGCGGATGGCGCAGGCCATTGCCCCGCTCGCCTTCGGCCTCTTGATCGACGTCATGGGCAGCAAGGTCCTGATCGTGTCCTCGGCGCTGAGCCTCACCGCACTCGCGGCACTGTTCCTGGTCCGCCCCGAACGCCGGCCTTCTTGAAGCCCCTTCCCTTCGCGGCTGCTTTCGCGCAAAAGCAAGGCATGACCGAGGACACCGGAAATTCAGGCGCACTCAGGCGCATCGCGCGATGGGCGATCACGCCGCCACAGGCCTATGGCGTCTATCTCGCCGCCGTCGTGCTGGTGTTCCTGCTATCGTTCTACGCGGGCAGCCTGAAGCCGAAGAAGGCGCCGGAGGGCGGACCGCCGCCCGTTACGGCTCCGCGGAGCTGATTAGGCCGCCTTCGCCCCCGCTGGTGGCGATCAAGATGCCGGCGAAGACGGCGACGAGGCCAATCAGGAGATTGGGCGTGATCGGCTCGCCGATTAGGAGCGCCGCGAGCGCGGCCGCAGCGATCGGGTTGACCGTCATGGTGTTGGCAACGCGCGTCGGCGTCGCAAGCTCGAGCGCCTTGACCCAGAGGATGAAGGCAAGCGCACCGCCGCCGATGCCGAGATAGACCCCCGCGACCCATTGCGCGGTTGTGAAGTAATCGAGCGCCGCGAAGCTTCCGCGCACAAGGCCGACCAGCACCAGCGCGATGGCCCCTGCCCCCATCCCGACCGTCAGGAAGCCGAGCGCGCTCGAGCGCTGCATCAGCGGGCGTGACAACACGTTGTAGAAGGCCATGCAGAAGACGGCCGCGGCCATGATCAGCTCGCCGCGCCAGGCTCCGGGTGGGCTTTGCGCGAGGCCCGTCGCGAGGGCGGCCACGACGCCGAGCACGGCAACGCCGACGCCGAGCGCCTTGCGCACCGTCAGGCGCTCGACGCCAAGGAGCGCGCCGACCACCATGGTGTGAAGCGGCAACGTCGCGAGCGCGAGGCTGGCCCGTGCCGCGGTCGTATAGGCGATCGCGATATTGTAGAGGATGAAGAACAGGCCAAAGAAGCTGAGGCCGAGCAGCAGCACGGCCGGCACGTCGTCCCGCGAGGGCCACCGCACGCGCAACAGCAGTGCAACCGGCAGCAGGCAGGCGAAACCGATTCCCCAGCGCAGGATCGCCAGCAGGATCGGATCAGCGCCACCGACAAGATAGCGCGTGATCGCTGCCGCGGTGCCGCCAACGCTGCTGGACAGAAGCGCGATCGCAACGCCCGCCCATTCGCCCAAGGCTGCCTCCAAAGCCTGCCTCCTTAGCGAAGCCAGTCGGACGAATTGCTAGCACCCCCCTGCTGACAGCATCGTGGCAGCAGTCCCAGCTGTCATTCGAGGGATCCGCCGCCCGGACAATGTCAGTCGTAAGACTCCGGCGCCATCTTCAAGCTGTCGCGCTGCGCCTTGTCGTGGTTGATCCAGAGTTGGGCTTTCTCCTTCGCAAGCACGTCGGCGATCTTCCGCATCGAGGCGACCGTCTGGTCCTTGCTGACGTTCATGCTCGGCACGACGCGGTTGTCCCAGTTGCTTTTGAAGTGCACGGCGTCGCCGGACAGCACCACCGCGCCGGTCTTCGGCAGTTTCACCAGCAGCGACTGGTGTCCCGGCGTGTGGCCGGGCGTTGCGAGAATGGTCAGGCTGCCGTCGCCGAACAAATCCTTGTCGCCGTCGAGCAGCACGACGGGATGCGAGGGCTTGAAGCGCGGCTCGTTGTTGGGGCCGGGCCACTCGTATTCAGTCTTCTGAACATGAAGGACGGCCTGCGGAAACATCTCGACATTGCCGGTGTGGTCGGGATGCGTGTGCGATACCGCCATCCATTTGATGTCGCTCGGCTTGAGGCCGAGCTGCTCGAGTTGCGCGAGAAGTGTCTTCGGCCGGCGCCAGACCGTCGCTTTCGGGTCGGAGGGAACCAGGCCATTGGGCATCGATGCAACCGCATCCGGCACACCGGTATCCCAGAGGAACCAGCCCTGGCTGTGCTTGATGAGATAGCAGCTATCAACGAAGTCCATCGGACTGCCTTCGTTCATGCCCGGCGTCCAGCGCGACACGTCGCTGGTGGCACCCTCCCCGCAATTGAGGATGTAGAGCTTTTCGACGCCGGACTTTTCCGACTGAGCCGAGACTGCATGAGCGGACAGGACTAGCACGGCGGCTGCGAGAGCAAGTTTGATCGGACGTATCATGGGGTTCCTTCCATGCGGCAGGCTGCCAATTGGCAGTTCGGAATCAAACCCCGAGCGGAGCCGAAAAGTCCAGTGTCGTCGGCAGTTGGCGGCCAGAATACGGCGAGGCTCGCGATCGGCGGCATGATCGTAACCGCCATCCTGGCGGTCGGATCGCGGCGCGGCCGTGGCGTCAAGGCGGGAAAGGCTCTCCCCCGAGCAGTCAGGACTGCCCGCGACAATGAGGCTCAACCAGCCATCGGTCGATCATGGTGGAGGCAGATCGCCACCACCACGTTTCTCGACTTCCGATGGATCGGTCGGAACATCGGTCGCCATCGGGAAGGCGACGCCACCATCCGCGTTGGCAAAGTGCCGTGCGAGTTGGGGGGCCGCCACGCTCGTGCCAATCAAGCGAAAAACCCCACCGCTCCGATTGCCACCGCCAAGAATGCCCTGGAGAGCGTAGGATTCATCGCAAGGCAGCACGTAGTCGGGACCCTCACGAGGGCCGCCGCGAGCGGGCCCAGCCGAGGCATAGGATGATTTGCGCCCATTCGACAGGATGTAGCCACCGGCGACATGTACGCTCGGCTCCTGCGCAGTCGCTATGCCGTTGAGAGTGCCGTGGGTCTTGATCCGCGATCCGGTCAGGTCGAACTCCCCGTCGGCGTATTCGAGACTCTCCTCGGCCGAGAGACTCTCCTCCCATTGTGGATCGACAAAACGAGACGACCTGGCGCCGGAGTGCACGTCGAAATTCGGGTCGGTGCGCGCGACATAGGCATGCACGTTCGCGTTGACACCGATGTAGTCCACTCTGATCGTCCAATCTCCGTGCTCCGGCACGAACCCTGGCCCGGCAATGGCCGGCTCGATTGTAAGAAGCCACATCGTGTTACTTCCCCAGGTGCGGGGGGCGTACGCTCCGGTGTAGGACGGAAATGGGATGCCGGGCGGTGGCGGAATTGGGCCAGTGACGGATGTCGAGATGAGGCCGCTGGGCGAAGTCAATGTCACCACGACACCGCTGGCAGCGCTCGCGCTCATCCAGACCTCGGCAAAGCACAGCACCGAATTGTCGGGCGGGATGCGCCATATCCATTCGGCATGAACAGGCAGCGTCGTCTTGTTCTCGAAAAAGAGGTGGCCGTCGCTCAGATAGCTGTTGCCGACGGCCAGGAAAACGTCGAGCTTCGGCTTTCCGTGAGTGCCGTCGAATATCGTGACAAGGTCCGTCAGCGCGTCCTCAAGCTCCGCCGTGCCGTCATGTGGCCCGGTCGTCGGCCCATAGCTGACATTGACGACTATGTTCTTCGTTTTCGTCGGGTCGACGAACGACAGAATGTAGTAGATGCCATCCACGACATATGACTTGAGCCATACGCCCGTCGCATCACGGAGGCACGCCTCCGAAAATTGAACGAATACGATGTCCGCGGTGGCCGCAGGACCGGAGTCCGGCTGCCAGCTTGGTGGATCCTGGCGGCCGATGCGTGACGAGACGGGAACGCGTCCCGCGAGCGTATCCATCACGTGACCGCCGTGCGAACGGTGGCGCTTGAGGGTCTTGAAATGTGCGTCGGCATAGCAGTCATCTTCATCGACGAGGTCCGTATTCGTCGTGTGCAATTCGATCCACTCGTCCAGCCCGATCTGTCGTATGCCCGTGCCAGGCGGATCTGAATCGCGCAGGAACTCGAGGCCGTAGTTGAAGTCGGTCAAGAACTTGCCGAACACCTTGGTGCCGTCCGGCCGGATCGGATTTCTGTCAGGATTCTGATCCCAGATGCCGCGCACACGCGTGCCGGTCGCCACGCTGGAGATGAACTTGGTAAAACGCGTCGCCGCGAACGGACAGCCGTCGTCAATCTGGCCGATCAGGACCTCGGTGGGCGGATACTTGCTTGCCGTACGATCACGCAGGTCAGCCCGCTTGACCAGCTCGGCCGTAGTCGGCTTCACGGGCAGCGACAGTTCGACTCTCAAAACATGGTCGATCCAGCTCTGAAACGTCGAGGGCCCAACCGCCGCCTTGAACCCTCGCATCGTCGTGAATCGAGAGGCCGGATCGGACGGACCGAATTCGATACCTGGCGGGGCATGAGGATGGTTGTCATTGTCCATTTCCCCGCCAAACTGCTCTGCATGTTGGACGTCTATGAACTCCACCAGCAGGAACAGCTTGAACCCCTTTTCGTCGAAAGACTCGAAGTACTTGAAGTCTGTCGCGATCGCATAGCGAAGGTAGGGTTCGAAGCAGTTCGGAAACTCGGTGTCGGCCATGGTACGCTCTCCACTTTGACGTGCTCAACGAAGCGTGCCCTAGGGGAATTTGTGCCAGTAGGTCCACTCCTCCTGAGCCTTTCCCCAAAGCTCATTCAAAATGAGGGACTGTGTGATGGGCCCTTCCGAAGATTCAGAATAAAACTTATTTGCCGAGAATTGCTGGTCCGCGCTGAATGGATTGAAGTCCGTGTGGGGATGGCCGTCGACATAGCTGGCATTGAACGTACGGCTCGTCGATGCTGTGGACCCGAGACAGCGTCCGACAAAGTACTCGCCCAGGGTCACGCCCAACATACGCCCCGCCATGCTGTCGACCGGAAAATGAACGCCTGCCACGACACGATTGGTCGTGATGCGCGCCGCCTGACGTTGGAGCTGCGCGATCACCGTTGGGTAATTTGGGTCAAGGTTAAGCAGTGCCTGCAATACATGAGCCACCGCGTAGGCCTGCGTCGCGTGCCCCATGGGGAAAGTTCCATGGCCGGGCGTCGTGATCATCGGCTGTATCTGCGCGTTGTATTCGACCGGACGCCAGCACGCGAGCGCGTGCTTGAAGCGCATTTCCACGTACACGCAGAACTGAAGCACCATGTTGATGAGTTCGAATGTGCGTCTCGTGCGGTCGGGATGCAGATAGACGATCGACGACCAGAAAGCGTACTGGGCATCGATCTGCGCCATGATTTCAGTGGCCCTCTCGTTGCGCAGCTCCGCCCAGCTGAGGACCATCGGAATCTGCTTTTCGAACGTCAACTGCGCCGGACGTTCGATATCTGCGATCAGATATCCGGACGACCACACCTGGAATCCGGTGCCGACTCCCGTTCCCACCTTCACAAAGCTGATCCCGTACAGCAGTTCGCCGAGGGCGATGTAGGCACGAACCCAGGGCTCCCAGCGCTCCAACTGCAGCGGGTTGTCGATGCCTGGCAATTGCGGCGCGTAGTAGTCGAAATGTGGCGCCGTCGAATGTTCGGGAACGACGATGATCCCTTCTCGCTCGAGAATGAGCGCGTCCACCATCACGGGGTTGGCATAAACGTCGCCCAGCGAACCGATTACGCCTCCCCCCGCGCCACCTACTCCACCGGCTCCGCCGGCGCCCCCGGCACCGCCCGCTCCTCCCGCACCACCTGCGCCGCCCGCACCGCCCGCTCCTCCTGCTCCGCCTAGTTGAGCCATTGCCTGCCTCCCTGTTGAGATGGTCAATCGATGAGTGAGTCAGCCTGTCGCCGGCAAACCTGCCATTTCCAGGCAGCGAGCCCAGTGCCTGCCTGTTTCGAGGTGCGCGTTCGGAGCGCGCGCGATGTAGCGTTCCACGGTCAATGCCGGCTCGAGTTCGCGCATCTTGCCCAAGGCTCTCCGCGCTTCCTCCATCCGGTTCTGCGCGACGAGCGCAATCGTGAGAACGCGCCAGGTGGACGGATGCATGCGATTGAGCACGAGCGACGATCGCGCCAGCTTTTCCGCCTCGGAATACCGATGTGCCGAAAGTTGCGCCGTAGCGCCGAGGGATTCGAAATAGTAGCGTTGCGGATCGAGCGGAGACAGCTCCATCGCGCGCTGTGTCGCTGCCACAGCGGCGGAGCCCTCGCCTTTGAACGCGTTGACGGTGCCGCGATAGAGCCAACCCAGCGCGTGGCTGGGGTTGGCATCGACGGCCTGCTCGCAGCGCTTGCGGGCGGTGTCGAGGTCGTTAAGCAGGTGACAGTAGACGAATCCTTCGGTCGCAAGCGCGAGCGCATCGGACGGATCGCGGTCGAGCGCCGCGTGAGTGGCGCTCAAGGCCTCGGCGGCTTCACGCTTGCGGTCTTCGGACCAGCCGCGCGTCACTCGCAGGATAAACCAGTTGGCGAGCCAGGCGCGCGGGGCGGCAACGCGGCCGTGCCGGTTGATCAGTTCATCAAGAACCTTGCGCGTCTGGAGGAACTCCTCCTTGCTCGATCGGTGCATCAGCCGGATGCTGCCAAGCAGCAGCGAATAGCTCTCGAGCGTCGGCAGCGGCTGGGTCAGGATATGCTCGACCTCGGCATCGAAGACCGACTGATGCACGGCAGCGGCGATGCGATGAGCGAGATCACTTTCCGGCTGTAGCAGGTCGCCGATCTCGCCGCTCAGGCGATCGGTCCAGACGATCTGGTTGGTGCGCGCCGCCGCCAGCTCTGCCGTCACGAGCATCCGGCCTGCATCGACCACGTAGCTACCGCTGAGGATGTAGGTGGCGCCGAGATGCGCGGAAACTTCCGCGACATCACTCAAGTGCTCGCGGAACACGTTCGTCGACAGGCGCGAGATCACCCGCAGGTTCGCCGACCTCGAGAGCCGCCAGATCACGCTGTCCGCGATCAAACTCCCGACATCCATATGCTCCGGCGCGTTATTCCGCGCAACGAAGGGGATAACGGCAATCGTCGGCTCCATGGGAGTTCCATAGTCTCTCCGAGCCGCGAGGCTCGGGTGCGGACTTGCCGGACCGACACGATAAGCACGCACCGGTTTGTCGAAGTGCTTGAGTATACATTCTCCCAAATCTTCGCATAGCGCATCCACTCCGTGCGTGAGCTCGTCACGCGCCGCTGCACTGCCAATGGTCTCACCCGGTTTTGCGAGGCCGGCGAGGGCCGCCGCCAGTCGCTCATGGGCCGACGCACTGGCAATCGTTTCACCGGGACCTGCGAGTGCGGCCAGCCGGGCCGCGAGGTTGATGCCGGTGCCATAGATGTCGATGCCATCGCTCCAGGCGGACGAGGCGTTGATCCCTGCGCGAAGTTGGAAGTGTTGATCCTCGGGGAGCCCCTCATTCAAGGCGGCGATGGTCCGATGCATCTCGGCTGCGGCATTCACGGCGTCAGGCACTGTCTCAAAGCGGACCATCAGGCCGTCGCCGAGGCTCTTGACGAAGACACCGTGATAACGCGGCAAGATCCGTTCGGTGGCGATATGGACGAAGTCCGCCCATCGACGCACTGCGGATGCCTCGTGCTCCCGCATGAGCCGCACCGACTCCACGAGATCGATCAAGAGGACAACTGTGTCATGCTGCACGAGGCCCATGGTTGTCTCTCCGAGAGCCCGACCTCCGCTGGTCGGACTCAGGTCAATGGCCGCTCAGGCCAGTACGATTCCCGCTTCCTTGTCCGGCAGTTGTGAATTCGACGGATGCCGCGCCATCGAGTGCACTTAGATCAGTACCGCGCACGCGAGCACGATCCTATGAAGCAGATCACGAATGGCGAAATAGATCAGACGGTCGTGCCTGTAACGAAGCGACACAACCTTTGATGAATCATTGATGATATTCACGCTCTGCGAGCGGAGTCATGACCGCGCTAGTGCGGACAGGTCTCGACTTCGACAGTGATGTGGCTCAACCCTTTCAATCCGGCCAACCGCTTCTTGTACACGGCGGGCTGCTTGGGCTTGTCGGAGACGAGCGAGACCAGCACGGCGCGGTGGCCGGGGCCGACCTGCCAGAGATGCAGATCGGTGACGCGGTCCTCGCCCACCTCCATGCGGGCGCGGATGACCCTTTCCAGCTTCTCGTCGGCCCTGACGTCGAGCAGCACCGCGCCCGAGGCCTTGATCAGGCCGAACGCCCAGTTCGCGATCACCACGCTGCCGATCAGGCCGACGGCCGGATCGGCCCACACCCATCCTGAATACATGGCGACGACGAGCGCGCCGATCGCCAAGAGCGAGGTCGCCGCATCCGCCATGACATGGATATAGGCGGCGCGGAGATTGTGGTCTTGATGATGATGGTGATGATCATGGTCGTGGTCCTCGTCATGCACATGTGCGTGGCCATGATCATGGCCGTGATGGTGGTGATCATGGCTGTCGCGCAGCAGCCAGGCGCTGACGAGATTGACACAGAGGCCAAGCACCGCCACCGCGATCGCCTCGCCATAGACGATCGGCACCGGCGAGATCAGCCGCAGCACGCTCTCATAGGCGATCTGGACCGCGATCAGCCCCAGGATGATCGCGCTGGAAAAGGCGGCGAGATCGCCGAACTTGCCGGTGCCGAAAGTGAAATGCGCATTGCCAAGGTGCTGGCGCGCGAAGCGATAGGCGAAGGCCGCGATCCCGAGCGCCGCCGCATGCGTTCCCATGTGCCAGCCGTCGGCGAGCAGCGCCATCGAGCCGAACAGCGAGCCGGCGACGATCTCGCCGACCATCATGATCAGCGTCAGCGCCACCACGAACCAGGTGCGCCGCTCGTTCTCGTCATGCTTGTCGCCGAGGAATGCGTGCTCGTGCGTCCATTGCTCGGTGGAATGTGAGTGCATCGGACATATCTCCGGGAAAGAATCCGTTTGCCGGGAATATAGGCCCCGGTAGCAGAACTTTCTAAGGCTCATTGCCGGTCAAACCCGCGATTGACAGGCACTCGCGGTTTCGCTGTAATACGGCTCATGGGGATTTGAGCGATCTCCCCACGAGGCGACATGCCCAAGTATCGCGTCCCGTTCACTCTTTACGAGGACGCATCATGTCTACTTTCACGACGATATCTTCTGACAAGCTGGCCCGGCTGATCGGCACCGCGAATGCCCCTGCCCTGATCGACGTCCGGACCGACGAGGACTATGCCGCCGACCGGCGGCTGATCCCCGGCTCCATCAAGCTCAGCCACGACAAGGTTCCGGATTGGGGTGCCGACTTCGCCGGACGCCCGGCGATCGTCACCTGCCTGCGCGGCGAAAAGCTCGCGCAGGGCACCGCGGCCTGGCTGCGGCAGCTTGGCGTGCAGGCCGAGACGCTGGAAGGCGGTTTCGAGGGCTGGAAGGCGGCAAAACTGCCGCTTGTCGACACCACCAAGCTGCCGAAGCGGGATACCAAGGGTCGCACCGTCTGGGTGACGCGAGCACGGCCGAAGGTCGATCGCATCGCCTGCCCATGGCTGATCCGCCGCTTCGTCGATCCCAATGCGGTGTTCCTGTACGTGGTGCCCTCCGAGGTCGTCGGCGTCGGCGAACGCTTCAATGCCGCGCCCTTCGACATCGAAAATGTGTTCTGGAGCCACCGCGGACAGCTCTGCACCTTCGACGTCATGGTCGACGAGTTCGGGCTTGCGACCCCGCCCTTGCAGCGGCTCGCAACCCTGGTGCGTGGGGCCGACACCGCGCGGCCCGATCTTGCTCCGGAGGCTCCGGGCCTGCTCGCAGCCTCGCTCGGCCTGTCGCGGATGTATGATGACGACCTCGAGCAGCTCGAGGCCGGCATGCTGCTCTACGATGCCTTCTACCGCTGGTGCCGCGACGCCACCACCGAGACCCACAACTGGCCGACCAACAAAGTGAAGGCGTGATGGATACCCGCAATGTCCAAGCAGGAGCTGATGCCGGTCACGGCATCAGCTTCAACGAAGCCCTTCGCGTCTGGCTTCGGGTCGCCGTCTTGAGCTTCGGCGGCCCGGCCGGTCAGATCGCGGTCATGCACCGCATCCTGGTCGAGGAGAAGAACTGGATCTCCGAAGGCCGTTTCCTGCATGCGCTGAACTACTGCATGCTGTTGCCGGGACCGGAGGCGCAGCAGCTTGCGACCTATATCGGCTGGCTGATGCACCGGACGGCCGGCGGGTTGATGGCCGGCGGGCTCTTCATCCTGCCCGGCATCATCGCCATCATGGGCCTGAGCTACATCTATGCGGCCTTCGGCAATGTCAGTTTCGTCGAGGCGCTGTTCTTTGGCCTGAAGGCCGCGGTGCTCGCCATCGTCGTCGAAGCCGTTGTGCGCGTCGGCAAGCGCGCGCTGAAGAACCGCATCATGATCGCGCTCGCGGCCGCAGCCTTCGTCGCGATCTTCTTCTTCGCCGTCCCCTTCCCGATCATCATCATCACCGCCGGCGTGATCGGCTATGTCGGCGCAAGAAGCGGCCGTCCGGAATTCGCGCCCTCGGCCCATGGCCATGGCAGCAACACCGCCGCGATCGACAGCATGCTCGGCGAGGCCGTTCCCGATCATGTCCGCCCCAACACCGCGCGTGCGATCCGCGTCGGCGCGCTATGGCTCGCGCTCTGGCTCGTGCCGGTGATCGCTCTGCTCGCGGCGTCCGGACAGGCCAACGTGTTCAGCCAGATCGCGCTGTTCTTCTCGAAGATGGCGCTGGTAACCTTCGGCGGTGCCTATGCGGTGCTCGCCTATGTCGCCCAGCAGGCGGTGGAGCATTATCACTGGCTCAGCGCGCGCGAGATGCTGGACGGTCTCGGCATGGCCGAGACCACGCCCGGTCCCCTCATCATGGTGCTGCAATTCGTGGGCTTCATGGCCGCCTTCCGTGATCCAAACGGGCTGTCGCCGATGCTCGCGGGCACATTCGGGGGCCTGCTTGCGACATGGGTCACCTTCACGCCCTGCTTCCTCTGGATCTTCTTAGGGGCCCCCTATGTCGAGCTCTTGCGCGGCAATAAAGGCCTCGCCGGCGCGCTCAGCGCGATCACTGCGGCCGTCGTCGGCGTGATCCTCAACCTCTCGATCTGGTTCGCGCTGCACACGCTGTTCCGCGAGACCGTCCCGGTGCACGCATTTCCGCTGTCCTTCGACATGCCGGTGCTTGCAAGCGTCGACATCGCGGCACTCGTGCTCTCGATCGCGGCCGCGACGGCAATCTTTCGCTTCAAGCTCGGCATGCTGACGGTGCTGGCGGGATCGTGCGCGGCCGGCGTGGCGCTGCGGCTGGCGGGTTTGATCTAGGAGCTAGGAGAGACGCGGCTTCAGGCCGCGATCTCAGCCATCGCTGTCGCTGAGTCTCTAGCCAATCGCAACGCTCCGGGCCTCGGCCCGCGCCACCGCGCTTTCGGGTCAAAGCGGACATCAACCGGGCGATACTCCCTGCTCAATCGGTCGAAAATGACCCAAAGGCAAATCCCTTGGTGTCCCCCATTTGTCGTTCGGTTCCGCTGCTTTCCTGCCGAGTTTGCATAGCCGACGTGCCCGCCGCTTCCCTATGGTCGAGGAGAGTGAACTGAACTCGCAACAGAGGCTCAGATTTTGAAGATCGTTTCGCTCATCGGTTAGGGCCGAGCCTTCAAGGTATGTGGCCAAAGCGGGACGCGAAAAATCTTGAAGCCAGCGATTTCAGGAAACCCGTCCGCTGCGTCCGCAGACACGAGGGCCAGCACAGCAGCCGTCACCTCGCCATTGCTAAGCCGATCGATCGCCGCGGTGTGTCCTGCACTCACTTTGATTGAGACCCTTCCTGCCACAACAAACCCGATCCAAACATCAACGCTGGATGCAGAATACCTTTCATCCATCGCAACATTTTTACCCGCAAGATCGGCTACCGACTTGATCTCCGGACGAGCCATTACAACGGCAACCAGGAGGTCCGCGGGTTCGCCATCGTCATGTGGAGCTGTCAAATCCGCATCCGTCATTCGCTCTGCGACCTCGGTCGCAGCCGCCACCTGCTCCTGCAGGGTTCTGCTTTTGGAATTCGGAGAGAGAACCACAGAGTTGCGTCCTCAATGAGGGAGGCCGGAGCGGGATGCGAGCTGTCTCTTATACACATAAAGCTGCCTGGTGTGGTGGTTGACGGCTGCAGCCGACCAAGGTCGCCGCGAGCGCGATCATGAGAAGCGCCCTCAAACAATCCTCCTAGAGGATGAATGTCCGCCGTCATTCGCCTTGCGTATTGATCTCGCGCTGGGGGTCTACCTTTTGTGCAAAAACGTTAAAGGCGCACTAACCGTCGGGGTCCTTAATGCGCGATCCCCCATATGGTTAATGTCGGCACGGCCGTAGCAACTTCGATTTGCACCTAGCGAATTTCCGTCGCCTACGTCAGAACCGGTCATATGTCAGCTTGTGTGGGGCAAAGCGGACGTCCATCAACTGAGTCGCGATGTCCGAGTCTGGCCCTTCGCGACAAAGTGCGCCGCCGCGCGAACTTGGTCGCTAGAGCAGACGCAGCCATCGTCAGGTCACGCCAACAGATTTGTGGGTACACGCTTGACGTGGCTGGGCTTGTGGCGTTTGCGCCGTAATGCCCGAGCATAGAGATTACAGAATTCGTAGAGCAACGACGATGCGGATAGAGGCGCGCGTGATCCAGGACAGACTTTCACAAATCGTCCTCCTTAAGCGGCGCGATTTGTTGAGACTCGCGCAGGTAGGCCTTCAGGGCCTGGCGCAGTGTAGGAAGGATCCACGTCTCATGTTCGGGCCGGTAGAGACCGGCCTCCCGAAACCATTCGAGAAACTCGGCCTTGCGCCCGGCTAGCATCAGGAACGTTCCGCGGGCTTCGAGCCGTTCGCGCAAATCGCGAAGTGCATAGAGTCCGGTCGTGTCGATCTGGCTGACTGGAATTGCATCAATCACAAACCATCGTAGTTCCGGGCCTGCGGCGTCGGCCACCGTCAGCGCTCTCGCCTTGAAGTAGTCGGAATTGAAGAAGGTAAGCGGGCCATCGAAGCGATACAGCACGAGCCCCGGAAACGTCCTGGCGTCTGGATGTCGCTCGACCGAATGCAGACCGGGGAGTCCGTCGACCGTTCCCAGGACTTCGTCCCTCGGCCGCGCGGTCAACTTGACGAAGCGGACCAGGGCCAACCCCACCGCGATGAGGATTCCGTTGATGGCGCCCAGCGCGACCACTCCGAGCGTGGTGATCACGGCCAGGACGACCTCGCTACGATCGATGCTCCAGATTTCGCGTAGCGTACGCGTGTCAAACAGCGAAATCGAAGCGAACACGAGCAATGCGCCCAGCGCAGCAATCGGCACATATCGCAAGGGCCCTGTCAGAAACAGCAACACTGCGGCGATTGTCGCCGCCGCCACCAGGCCAGTCACTTGGGTGCGACCGCCGGATGCAACGGCCACGGCTGTGCGCGAGTCAGCGCCGGTCACGGCGAACCCCTGAGACAAGGCGGAGGCGAGATTAGCTGCACCAAATGCAGCCAGCTCACGGTCAGCGTCGATCTCGTAGCCGCCCTTCGACGCAAAGCTGCGCGCTGTCAACATGCCACTCGAAAACAGCACGAGAGCGAGCCCCGCCGCGCTGCCCAGCAGGGATGGTATGTCGTCCGTTGGAAATCTGGGCAATCGCAGCGGCGGCAGGCCCGCAGGAACCGCCCCCAGAATAGCCACTCCATACCGGTCCAACCCGAACAATGCGACCGCGGCGCCGGCGGCGATCAATATGATCGGTGCAGCCGGAAGTCGCGGTACCCAGCGCGCCAGCCCAAACAATATCGCCAGGCTTGCCGCTCCGACGATCAACGTCGGAACCTGCGTCTCCGGAAGCTTGGCGAAGATTTCGAACAGTTGCGGAATAATCCTTTTGGATTCGATGGAAAAGCCGAGCAGCTTGCCGATCTGACCCAGGCAAATGGAAATTGCGACCCCGTTCAAGAGTCCGACAAGGATTGGCTTGGAAAGAAATTCCGCCAGCGCACCGAGCCGCAAGAAACTCGCTCCAATGCAGAACATGCCGGCCAGAAATGTGACTGCGACCGACAGCGACCAGTACAGTTCGACATCGCCGCCCGCCAGCGGAGCTACTGCGGCGGCGACCATAGCGCACACGGCTGCATCGGGATTCACGATCATTTGCCGCGAAGTGCCGAAGATGGCGTACGCGATCAGCGGCAGAATGCTCGAATATAGCCCCACGACCGGATCGAAGCCTGCGAGCTGCGCGTAGGCGATCGCGACCGGCAAGGCCACTGCGGCAACAGAGATTCCCGCCAACAGATCGTGCCGAAAGTCGTCGGCAAAACTGTAGGACAAGAGTTTCATTAATCCGGGTGCAATACGCGTCAGACGGTCATTCATGCCGGATTACGAGTAAAGTTACGCCGGAGCGCAAGCCACGCAACTTTAGCTGCGCGAGCGAAGGTCCGCCAGTGGCCCTACGCGACCATGTTGCGTCGCGTTCGCCAAGCCCGATCATGTCGGCGCAATAGCGATATAGGGAATGCAGGCCACGACAACGGCGAGCTGGATCGCATTGCCCAGCATGCCGCCCCAATGCAACCGCCGGAGTCGGCGCGCGGCCTCCGTGTCGCCGGCATCTCCGTCACTGATCCGGGCATCCATCTGCCGCAGGAACCAGCGGCGCGACCACACGGCGAGAGCCGTGATCAAGCCGACGCCTATGGCCAGGACCGGGCGGCCGTCCACGGCAACGGCAGTCGTGCCTACGGCACCGGCGACGGCCAATGTCAGGAAGTAGCCGTTGAACATGGCGCGCAAGAGCAGCGCGACAGGTCGGACGTCCAGCTTCACCAGCAGAAAGGCCGGCGCCGCCAGCAGCAGATAAAACATCGGAAGCAGCAGGATGATCGTGGCAAACAGGGCGACGTTGTCTGGCATCATCCGAACACCCCCCTCTTTCCCGTGCCGGGCCGGGTTTTCCGGCAGCGCAGTATCGGCCTCGATTTGTCACCGGCACCATTGGGCTTTGGTTGGACGCGCACTGCGTCCACCGTCCTAGGACCCGATCTCCACCGGAAACGTTGATAGGGGTCATCGAAGGCGCGCCATGGAAACACTCTCTGCGTATCTCGACCGGAAGCACCAGGAACTTGCATTACTGAATGGTTGCCTTGCGAAGCCCTTGGCCCTGCGAAAGCCGGTTGCGGTCGTGGAGGTGATCGAACAGAAATTCCGCCTTGCTGCGGCGCTGAAGGCTGAACACGCCCTGCATGACTGGGCGCGCACGGAAACCGACTGGGCACATTGGGGGCGGCTGCGCGCCGGTCCGTTCGAGTTCAGCTACGATTACCAGCGCGCCGATCTCGACGTCCGCGGTCCGCCGTTCTACAACGTCGAGGATGCCGCGATGTCGGAGACCATCTATACGTCGTCAGGCATGGCAGCGATATCGGCGCTGCTGCTGGGCTCGGCCCGCGTGATCCCGAACGCAGACATGCTGGTCCTGCCCGGCTCCTATGGCGAGACCATCGAGTTGATTGAACGCCATGCCCGACATCTGCGTCTCGTGGCGCTGAACCAGGCGCCCCGTGAACTCGCGCCTCTCGCGGGCCGGCCGAAAATTCTCCTCTTCGACTCCTGCGCGCCGGCTGCCGCCTTCGAGGCGACGCTGCGCTGCGACTGTCTCTTATA
>NZ_JBBIAM010000123.1:0-27063 GCF_054185185.1 Bradyrhizobium sp. UFLA05-153 | reverse complement strand
GGCGTGCATGGCGTGCCGGTCGTGGCGGCGATCATCGCATGCGCCTCGGTCAGCCCGATCGGCCCGTGCTCGAGATCGACGATGATCCAATCGAGCGAGCGCGCCATGATCTGCACGGTTTGCACGCTCGGAATGGTCGCGATTGCTCCGAAGGCGGGACGGCCTTCACGCCAGAGCTGGCGGAGACGGTTGAGTGGCGTTGATGTGGCTGACATGGCGCAGAACCTGCGGGATAGAGGCGGCGCAACCTAGCAGCGTGCCAGCGACGCGAAAAGTCAGGCCGGGACGCGCCCGCCGAAGAATGGTGTCAACGCGGGCCCCAAGGTATGGGTGCGCTTGGACGTGAAAACGATTTCGGCGCCGGACTGGACGAGATCGGTGACGCACGGGCCGAGCAGGTCCGAAACGCGGCGGGCGATCGCCGGGGCCGGATCGATCCAATTCACGGGCCAAGGTGCGAGCTTGATCAACCGGTCAAGCAGCAGCGGATAATGCGTGCAGGCGAGCACGATCGTGTCGGTGCGCGCAGTCGCATCCTCGGGGTTTCCGACGAAACAAGGCTTCAGTTCGGCGAAGATATCGCCGTCGCTGATCGCGTTTCCGCTGAGCGCTGCCTCCGCAAGAGAAGCGAGCTCGGGCGAGCCGACCAGCGTCACCTCGCAGCCCTGGCCGTGATCCCGGATCAGCGCCTGGGTGTACTCGCGTTTGACGGTGGCCTTGGTGCCGAGCACCGAGACGCGCCGTGTCTGCGACTGCGCACAGGCAGGCTTGATCGCCGGCACCGTGCCCACGAATGGCACGCGATAGGCAGCACGCAAGTGGCTCATGACCGAAACGGACATGGTGTTGCAGGCGATCACCATCAGGTCAGGCTTGTGTGCTGCGATCAGATCGCCGACCAGAGGCACCACGCGGGCGATGATCTCGTCCTCGCTGTGATGGCCGTAGGGGAAGAAGGCGTCGTCGGCGACGTAGACGTAATGCGCGTCGGGGCGCGCCGCGACGACCTCGCGCAGCACGGTGAGCCCGCCAAGGCCGGAATCGAACACCAATATGGTCGGGGAGTCTGTCACGCGGTTACCCTAGCCGTGCCATGGTTACCATTCGGTTTTTGGGTCGGTTTTTGGGGCGCTTTTGCGGCGAACGCGGGTGCAGCCCAATTTTGAACGATTCAAATCGCCTCGATGGCGCTCGCCCGCTATCAGATCGCGCCATGCTGCGCCGCAGTTGGGGACATCCGCAGAATTCGGGGGCCGACATGATCAGAAACACCAATGCCGGCTGGGGCAGTATCTCCCGCTGGTTTCACTGGATCTTGGCGATCGCGATCATCGGCATGATCGGCTTCGGCTGGTGGGTCAACCACGTGCCGGAGAGGCCCGATCGCTTCTTCTACCGCTCGATCCACGCTGATATCGGCTACATGGTTCTGCTGCTCACCGTCATTCGCCTGGCTTGGCGCATCGGCAACCCGACGCCGTCGCTGCCGGGCGACAGCCGTCCCTGGCAGAAGTTCGCCGCGCGCATCAGCCACGCCGCGCTCTATCTCATCGTCATCCTGGTCGCGATGCTCGGCTGGGCACATTCCGGCGCGCATGCGCCCGACTACTCCAGCTTCTTCGGCCTGTTTCACGTGCCGCAATTCACCTCGCCCGACCGCGAGGCAGCGCGCGCCTACGAAGACCGCCACATCCTCTTTGCCTATGTGCTCTTGGCACTGATCGTGGTTCACGTCGCCGCTACCGCCTGGCATCACTACATCCGCCGCGACCGCGTCGCGGTGCGGATGCTGACGGAGGAAGCGAAGGCGGGGTAGGGAGGCAGCTCTGTTGCGTGCTGCTCGCCTCAATGTCACGCGGGGCATGACGATCGCGAGCGTTGCTTTCTCGTCTATCCCCACTGTCATTGCGAGCGCAGCGAAGCAATCCAGAATACCTCAGCGGAAAGACTCTGGATTGCTTCGCTTCGCTCGCAATGACGAAGCAAGGTGCGAGAGCCCCGCTCGGGAGCGGGGCTCGGTTTTGTTATTCTATTCTTTTTCATTGCCCGGAGACTGGTTGGGGCTCCGAGCCGGCGCCTGCGCGCCTTGACCTTGGCCCGTCGTCGATGATGACGACCCGCTGTTCGGATTGGCGTTCGGCTGATCGCCGCCTTGGTCCACGGTGGACCGGTTCTGCGAAGGGGCAGCCTGTCCGGTCGTGCTCTGTTGTGCAGATGGCTGTTGCGTTCCAGCCTGACCGGTCGTCGTCGATTGGTTCTGCGGCGCCGGTGCGTTCGCCTGGCCGGTCGTCTGTCCAGGCGTGCCCTGCTGCGGGGAAGGCTGCTGGGTGCCGGCTTCACCTTGGGTTTGGCCTTGTGTTTGGCCCTGACCGACTGTCGAGGACTGGCTTGCACCCTGGATCCTGTTCGACAGGCCAAGCGCTGCGACCGTTCGCGTGTCGATGCTGCCGCTCGTCTCGATGCCCTGCTGCCGCTGGAACGTGATCAGGGCCTCACGTGTCCGAGACCCAAGCACGCCATCTGCCTCTCCGACCAGCAAGCCCCTATCGATCAGGACGTGTTGCACCTCGCGGATCTCCGCTGAACTCAGATTGAGCGCTGCGACGCTGCCGCTGCTGCTTGCGTGGCTGTAACGGACCCGCGGCCCGACCGGGACGACGTCGACCACCCGGCGCTCCCGATCGAGGAACACGACTTCATCCTCGACGACGAAGAAGCTGTCATCGCGATAGTACGGGAACACATCGATGAGGGCAGGGAACGCCGCGACTGAGGCGACCGTGAAGCTCGCGGGCACCACCACGCCCCGATTGACCGCGAAGTCGACCGCGTTCGCGTTCACGCGCGGAGCGTTGCTGGCGGACAGTACCGACTGCTGCACCGTGGTTTGCTGTTGCGCCGTGACTGGGCGACCCGCGAGACTTTCAGTGCCTTGCGCAGCAACGTTGGCCTGGCCCTGAGTCTGGGCGGGAGCGGTGGCTTGGCCCCGGGTCTGGCCCTGATTGGCAGTGTCAGTCTGGCCTTGGGGTGTCGTGCCCGTCTGCCGCAGTGGTGCCGCGCCGGTCGTGTTCTGGCCCGCTTTGCTCTGGCCTGATGTTGCTTTGCTTTGGCCTGTTGTCGTTGCGCTCTGTCCCTGTGTCACACCGGTCCGGTTTTGCTGCTGCTGGCTCTGGCGCGTTTCAGCTCCGGTTGCACGCTGGCCTGTTTCGGAACGACGAATCTGCTCCTTGTCGCGTTTTCCCTGACCGATGGCCTGACTTCCCTGAGTCTGCCCGCGCTGGGTTTGCTCTCGTCCGAGTTGCCGCTCGCTCCTCTCTGCCGCGCGACCGCCTTCTCTCGAGGATTGCCCTGTGGTCTGGTGCTGCATTTGCTCGCCACGCTGAGCCGGACCCTGGCCGATGTGCCCCTCGCTCGGACCTTCCGCCCGTCCACGGCCCTGCGCCAACCCTTCGCCGCGCGATGGGCGGGCAGAGCCTCGATGCATTTCACCGCCCGACTGGCTTGCGGATGAGCCGGCAGACATTCCGTGTTCTCCGGCGCCAACCGTCCCGCCACCCATGCTGCCGCCTTCCCGCATGCCTTGTGCTGACGCCAGACTGACGCTTGCCAAGAGCATAGCCGTGGTCAGCAGAAATTTGTTCTTTGCGATTCTACGTTCCATCATCTCCTCCGATTTCATTCGCCTTCGATTTCTCCTGGCGATTGTCTCTTTTGCTATTTTCTTCTTGCGATCTGGCTCAGTGCGTTCGATCCGTTGTCGGACGGTGCGCTGTTCAGCTTGCTTGAGCCGCTGATCGCGATCGCATTCAGGAAACACCACACCTGCGCGTAGCGCACCGGCGCGTTCCTGGCGCATCAGAGCAAGGAAGTTCCCGAGACTTCGCACCGCTCTGACAACGCCCAACAGCCCCGCCGGGCCGCTGTTCCTGTCGAGCCTGGCTTGCGACATTTCGGCCTACGGCCTGTCGCCCAGGCCTTCTGGTTCCGGGGGACTGTGCGGCAGCATCATCGGCCCGCGCGCTTTTACGCGATCCTGTTCGTGGTCGTCGCCCGTTCGGCCTTGAGCTGCTCCTGCAAGCGCGAGATGTTCTCGAGCAGACGCTGGCTGGCGAGGACCAGGAAGTAGTAGCCGAACTGCGGATCCTGGAAGTAGATCTCGAGCAGCCGTTCATAGGTGATGGTCAGCACCTGGCCGTCCTCGATGCACTCCACCGTTCCGGTGCGCTGGTTGTTCGGCGTCAGGAAGCCGAGCTCGCCCATCAGGCGGCCAGGCGGGATCTCGATGTTGAGCTCCTTGACCAGAAACTTGCCGGTCACCGTCAGGAACATCTCGTTGGCGGGGTCGTGTAGCTTGAAGAGGGTGTCACCACGGCGGTATTTGCGCTCGGTCATGAAGGGCTTCAGCCATTCCATTGACATGTCGCCCTGCGTCGCGTGGCGCGCCTTCTTCACGAGCTTGAGCATTTGGCGGAGGCGAATGCCGTTGATGGGGACGAGCAAAAGATACAGCAGGAAAGTCGAGGCGTTTCCGGAGAGCAAGCCATAGGCAGCGAAGAACGCGCAACCGATCATGTTGGCGACCCGCAGCGGCACCATGGTCTGCATCAGAAGCGTTGCGACAAGGAACGTCGCGCCGACGACGGCGAACAGATTGGCCAGCGTGATATTGGCCAGGAAGATTTCCAGCAGGCGGTTGAACAGGGCGTCGTAGGTGATGTTGTTGGGATCGAGGCCCATCTGCATCAGGATCTTCGCGACCCTGAGATTGTCCGCAGCCGTATCGAGAATGCGGTTCAAAATCGACGAGATATCTGCGTTGGACGTCATCATATTTCCCCACGCCTCAAGCCGTCGGTGCTTTTCGGATACAGATAATCGAAATCGATCGTTTGAGTAAGATGACCGGCGGATTCGATGCAAGCGGCCAATTCTAGCCCGCGCGGCGGTTTCGGCAATTGTCCACTCGTCGGGCCCGAAAAACCGGTCCGACCGGGAGGGCGGAACGGGCTCCGGTCGAGGCCGTTAGCACTGAAAGCAATGTCCGGTGAGCAGTCATGTCCGATTCTTGCGACTATTTTCGTGAGCACGCGATCGTGGCCACCCGCAAGGCGCGTGCCTTGCCGGCGGGACCGGCAAAGCGCAAGCAGCGAACCGTCGCGCGCGTCTATCATCTCTTGTCCAGGGAGGCGGCGTTCGCGCCCAATATCCATCATCTGGATGAATTTCGCGCGGCGCGGCGCCTGGAGCGGCAGATCACGGGGACCGGTTGATCGTTGGGAGACTTGTGATGCCTTACCCGACTGACGAGCAGATTCGCGCACGCACCCACAGCTCTGGGAAGAAGCCGAGCGGCCGAAGGGCCGGCACCGAGCTGAGCACGCGCTCACCGACGCCGAACGATGGTCCGCAGGCAATGACCGGGCCCACGCCCACCAACCTGCCTGGCTGAGCGGGCTTTGACGACGTGGAATGGTCGTCAGCGCCGTCTGCTGCAATTCTGTGCAGCGGTTCGATGACAGCTTGACGAAAGCGACAGCAAATTTTGCAGTCTGGAAATCCCTGTCCCGACCACTATGCTCGTTGGTGCGGTCGGCTTGCTGCATCGCCGCGCCGCGAGGGAGATGGTATGCGCACAACATCGGTCGGCGTCGTTCGAATTGCCACCAAAGGGCCGGGCGACGTGGCAGGCCTTTTGGGGTTGATCGAGCAGGGCGAGATCGATCCGAACGCGATCCTCGCGGTCCTGGGCAAGACCGAGGGCAATGGCGGCGTCAACGATTTTACGCGCGAGTATGCCGTGGCGGCGCTCTGCGCGGCGCTCGCGCCGCATATCGGGCTCGAGCCTCATCAGGTCGAGCAGCGCATCGCCTTCGTGATGTCAGGCGGCACCGAAGGCGTGCTGAGCCCGCACATCACCGTGTTCACGCGCCAAATCATCGCGCAACCGTCCGCCGGCCTTGCCGGAAAGCGGCTCAGCATCGGCATGGCACAGACCCGGGATTTCCTCCCCGAGGAGCTCGGCCGCAGCGCGCAGATCGGGGAAACGGCGAAAGCGGTGGCATCAGCCATGGCGGATGCCGGCATCACCGAGCCGAAAGACGTGCATTTCGTCCAGATCAAATGCCCGCTTCTGACCAGCGACCGTGTCGAGGCGGCCTCCGCGCGCGGCAACACAACCGTGACGACAAGTGCCTACACCTCGATGGCCTATTCGCGCGGCGCCTCTGCGCTCGGGGTTGCGGTAGCGCTCGGCGAGATCGATGGCGGGATCCGCGACGAGGACGTGCTGCGGCGGTTCGAGCTGTTTTCGTCGGTGGCCTCGACATCGGCGGGGATCGAATTGATGCACAACGTCGTCATCGTACTCGGCAACTCGGCGTCTTCGGCGAGCACGTTCGAGATCGGCCATGCCGTCATGCATGACGCTATTGATGCCACTGCCGTGATCGAGGCGCTCGCAAGCGTGGGGTTAAAGGCCGGATCGACGGCGGATACGGGCCGCGAGCTCGTCAATATCTTCGCCAAGGCGGAGGCCTCGCCGAACGGCAGCGTACGCGGCTTTCGCCACACGATGCTGGAGGATACCGACATCAGCGCGACACGGCATGCCCGCGCCGCAGTTGGCGGCCTGATCGGCGGTCTTGCAGGAACCGGCGCCGTCTACGTCTCCGGCGGGGCCGAGCACCAGGGGCCTCCGGGCGGCGGCCCTGTTGCCGCCATCGTGCGGGTCGCCGATGATTCCGGTTGAGCGCGGTGGAGGGAGTATCCCCGTGCTCATCGGCGTTCGGCCGGCTGACGTCGGCCAATGTAACGCGTTTACTTCGCGGCGCTGTTCACGCTGCGATGATGGATCGACACGGCGGCCGAATTGAGCGTCGGACCGGAGGCGCTCACGAGGTCACTGCGCAGCGATGGCGAAGCGGCTTGAAGTGCGAAGATGATGGCTATTTGGGTCCGGTTCTGAAGGCGGTATTTGCGCATGATGTTGCCGATATGCGCGCGAACCGTATTTTCGGAGATCTTGAGCTCGTAGGCGATGTTCTTGTTCTGCATGCCACGGGCAATCAGCATCATGAGCTCGCGCTCACGCGGCGTCGGTGTGATTGGTACGCTTGTATTCATGACCAATTCCTCCCTGGCATGAAGGTTGATGTGACCATCCCAGCATTTTTCTCACTCCACCTTAAGCGCTTCGATCGGACTGAGCTTGGAAGCCATGTGGGCGGGATAGAACCCGAAGATCACACCGGTCACGGCTGAAAATCCAACGGCGAGGCCGATCGACTGCATATCGATCGCGGTGACCCAGCCAGCTACTCGCGCCACCGTCATCGACATCGTGACGCCGCCGACGACGCCGATGGCGCCGCCAAGAAGACAAAGGACGAGAGCTTCACAAAGGAATTGCAAACGAATATCGCGCATCCGGCCGCCAAGCGCGCGGCGAATTCCGATCTCGCGGGTGCGCTCGGTGACGGAAACGATCATGACATTCATGATGCTGATGCCGCCGACGAGGAGCGAGACCGAGGCGATCGCGAACAGCAGCAGCGCCACGGTGCGGATGGCACCCTGTTGCGCCTCCATGGCAGCCGCGGGATCCAGCACCTTGAAATCGTCGGCCTGACCGGCGGGAATCCTGTGTCGTTGCCGCAGCAGGCCTTCGATCTCGCTGGTCGCACCTGCCATCTGGGTATCGGAGGCGACCTTGACGAGGATATAGGCGATGGCGTCGCGGTTGATACCGCTCGCGCTGCCGAGAAAGCGCAGCTTGGCGGTGGTCAATGGAACGAAGGCGACATCGTCCTGCGCCGGACCTTTGCGATCGAGCACGCCGATGACTTCGAGCGGGACCTGCATGATCCTGACTTGCGCGCCGATCGGATCGTCGCCCGGCGCGAACAGCTCTTTGGCGGCGGCACTGCCCAGAATGACGACCTTCGCGGCGCTCGCTTCGTCGGCCGCGGAGAAGTATCGGCCGGATGACAATTGCCAGTCGCGCACCATGAAGTGCGAAGTGGTCGTGCCGTTGATCGTGGTGTTCCAGTTCTTGGCTTCCCGGATGACTTGCGCGGTGCCCGCAACCGAACCCGCCGCGGTCTGGATCTCCGGAATCTGATCGAGGATCGCCTGCACGTCGCCCTCGGTCATCGTCAGCTTGGTGCCGGCCTTCATGCGAACGGCACCCTGTTGAACCGCGCCAGGCTCGATCATCAGCACGTTGGAGCCGATCGAGCGGATCTGCTCCTCGACACGAAGCTGCGCGCCCTTGCCGATGGCGAAAACGGTGACGATCGAGGCCACGCCGATCACGATACCCAGGATGGTCAGGATGCTGCGCAGTGGATTGAGGCGCAGCGCGTGAAGGGCGGTCTGAAGGGCCTGATATGCCGTCATGATGCCCAGACCTTGTTTGGCAATGGGTCACGCATCTCATCTGCGACGACCTCGCCGTCATGCAGGCGAATGGTTCGTTCGCAGCGCGCGGCCACGCTGGAATCGTGGGTGATCATCACGATGGTCTGGCCGCCGTCATGGAGTGCGTCGAACAGAGCCAGAATCTCGGCGCCGGTCCGGCTGTCCAGTGCGCCGGTCGGCTCGTCCGCGAGCACGATCGCCGGCGAGGCGACGAGGGCGCGCGCGATCGCAACGCGTTGCTGCTCGCCGCCGGACAGTTGCCTCGGAAAATGCCGCGCCCGGTGCAGCATGCCGACCGCCTCGAGGCACTGTTCGGCACGCAGCATCCGCTGCTTGTGACGGATGCCACCATAGACGAGCGGCAGCGCCACGTTCTCGACCGCATTGTGCCGCGCGAGAAGATTGTAGGATTGGAACACGAAGCCGATGGCGTGCGCGCGCAGTTCGGACCTGCGGTCATCAGCCAGATCGGCGACGTCGCCACCTTCCAGGAGGATCGCGCCCTCGCTCGGCCGATCAAGCAATCCGATCATGTTCATCAGGGTCGATTTGCCGGACCCCGACGGGCCCATGATGGCAAGACTTTCACCGCGCCGGATGTCGAAGCTGACGTCGCGCACCGCGGTCACCGCGACGCCCTCGGTCCGGTAGGTGCGACAGACTGATCTGACGCTGACGAGTGCGGGCAGGGCGGTCATGATCCGAACCTTATTCCGAGGAGCTCCATGCCCGCAGGCCGGATCGCCTGTCCGACCGCGACCTGGCTGCCTTCCGTCAAGTCGCCGCTCTTGAGCGCGACCTGCTCGGCACCGTCGGTGCCGACTGTGACCGCGATGCGCTTGAGCGAACCCGAGGGCATGCGCAGCCATACGCCGTCACGGCTTTGGGGCGTCGATGGCTGCGTGCCGCTCGGCTGGAAGCGCAGCGCTGCGACCGGTACCTTCAGAACGTCGTCCTGGCGGTCGACCACGATCTTGACGAGGGCGGTCATGCCGGGAAGCAGTGCGCCGTCGAGATTGGAGGTCGACAGCACGACGGTATAGGTGACCACGTGCTGCTGGGTCTGCGGCGCCTTGCGGACCTGTCGCACGATCGCTTCGAAGCGGCGGTCGGGATAGGAATCGACCGTGAAGTGTGCCCGCTGGCCGGCGGCGATGCGTCCGATATCCGCCTCATCGACCTGGGCGTGGATCTCCATGTCCTCGAGCCGGTGCGCCACGAGGAAGGCGGTTCTCGCCTCGAGGCCGACCGCGAGCGTCTGGCCCTCGTTGATGAACCGGCCGACGACCACACCGTCGATCGGCGAGCGGATGATGGTGCGGTCGAGATCGGCCTCGGCGGCGCGGAGGATGGCCTCCTTCTCCGGCACCGCCGTCCTCGCCTGCTGGAGTTCGGCCTCGATCCGGCGCACATCGGCGGTGGCGCCTTCGACGGCGTAGGCGTTCAGCGTCACGAGGACCTCCGCCTCGCGCTCCTGTGCGAGACGCGCGGTGAAATCGGTCTGCGCATCCTCGACCGTCGTGGTTGCCACCACGTTCTGCGACTGCAACGCCAATTTCCGCTGGAGGGTCCGCTGCGCTGACGCCTTCACGGCCTGGGCACTGTCGAGCTTGGCCGACAGCACCGCCCTTGTACCCTTCGCATTCTCCAGGTCGATCTTGCCGCGGTCGAGCTTGGCCTGTTCCAGCTCGACATTGGCGCGCGCCATCTCGATCGCCGCCTTGGCTTCGTCGACCTTGGCCGCAAAGCTCCGCGGGTCGATCTGCGCCAGCGGCTGGTCCTTCCGCACATTGTCGTTGAAGTCGACGTAGACCTTCGAGATCTGCCCCGACAGTTGCGAGCCCACCTCGATCGTCTTCACCGGCTGAAGCGCGCCGGTCACCGTGATCGTCTGCTCGATGCTGCCGCGCTGGATCGAGGCGTAGCGGAACATCAGCGGGTCGGAGCCGAAGGTCGGCGTTTCGTGTAGGGCGGGCAGGATGGCCTGTGTGGTTGCGCGATAGGCGTGTCCGGCTTCGTTTGCGATCCAGGTCGTCGAAGAGCGCACACCGGCGGGGTCGATGGCAAAAGCCGCCGCAAGTGCGGACACGCCACCCAACGCAACGAGGATTGGCACAAAACGCATATTGAAACCCCGGCCTTATCAAAAAGAAGACCGTCAGGCACAATTCGCACCCTCACGCACAGGTAGCAATTTCTGTGCTCTCGCTTGACGGTCCAGCAATATGTCGTCGGTTCTAGGCCCCTGGACGTGTGCGCTCCATGAAACAAACGTCAAGTTGTGAGCCGCCGATCCGCCACTTTTGGGATGTTGGATATACTTCGGGATACGACGCAGCTTCAGAATCGATCTTTTTCAATCACTAATTGTAAGATGTGCTATGGTGGAGAGGGGATATGCGCTGGTGGGAGCGTACTGATTTCTGCTCGTGTATGAGAGCGCACCATGAGTACATGTGCGACACGGCGGCGGCTTCAGCACATTCGTTGCACGAAAACGCGGCCTTCCGCATCCGCAACGCTGCGTCATGTCGTCGGCGATGCCGTGATCTCACGCAAGACCAAGCTTAATGATCATCGTCGAATGCGACGCAGTGTTTCGACGCCTGCACATGCGGCGCGTTGTCATCGATCTGTCGCATCGCGGGGAAGGAGCGCAGAAGTGTGAACTGGCCCACAGCGCAGGAAGTGTGAACTGGCCCACAGCAATGTCACGCCGCTGCACTAGGATGGTTGGTTGATTGCGTGTGAGGGAACCCAGCGGCGATCGGTTCTCACGACAAAAAGTTATAGGACAAGGAGACTTTGAGTCATGGGTAGCCCGGCAACGATTTACGTGATTGACGATGACGAGCAAATAAGGAGTGCCCTTGCAGATCTCTGCCATGACGCCGGGCTCGAGGTGAAGCTGTTCGGCTCGACTGACGAATTCTTGGTGGAGCAACTCTCCGATGGCCCGTCGTGCCTGGTGCTCGACGTTCGCTTTCCCGGCACCTCGCCAACCGGGCTCGATTTGCAGCGGATGCTGGCCGATTCGGGGGTCTCGGTTCCGATCGTGTTCATCAGCGGCCATTCGGACATCCGCATCTCGGTGGAAGCGATGAAGCGTGGTGCGGTGGAATTTTTGCCCAAGCCATTTCGCGAGCAGGAGATTCTCGATGCGGTGCGGCTCGGCGTGGAGCGTGACCGCAGGCGGCTCGAGCGCGAGCTCGTCGTGCGCCATGCCCGGCAGCGCTTCGAGGAGCTGACGGGGCGCGAGCGCGACATATTGCTGCTGATGGCGGAGGGACTCGTCGCCAAGCAGATCGCGGCCAGGCTGAATGTCAGCGAGGTGACGGTGAAGGTGCACCGCGCCCGCATGATGCGGAAGCTGCAGCTGCGTTCACCCATCGAGGTGGTGAGGCTCGTCGACAGCATCAGGCCGAACGTTGCGACGACACGTCACGGCGCCGTCGCATTGAATGGAGCCGAATTCGCACGCGGCATCTAGTCCGTCCGGACTAGCATGAACCTCAGTCTATCAGGCGCCGCCTCGACGGTTCAGAGTATCCCGCATGATGTCGCAGAGTTTTGCATACGACATCGCTCACCGCTAACCTTGGCACGAAAGGGATACTCCATGCGTAAGTTGATTCTCGCTTCCGTCGCGCTCTTCGCTCTCACCGCCGGCGCCCGCGCCGACAATACGGCGACCACCTTCCAGTTTGGCGCCGTGAACGGCTCCTCCGTGAACCAGCAGGGCCACGTGAACGACAGCTCGACGACCACTCAGGTCGGCATCGTGAACGGCGCGCTTACCCTGCAGGGCACGACCACGCCTTCGCTCAACAACACCAGCTCGGTGACCCAGGTCGGCGCCGCGAACGCCGCTGTCACCGGACAGGTTGCGACCGGCAACAACACCAGCGGAATCAGCCAGTCCTCGATCGGTGGCCTTCCGAACAACTTCGCTGCCGTTGGGCAGATCGGCCTCGGCGTGAACTCCAGCACCATTACGCAGCACTAAGCCAGCCCCGGACCTACCTGGGCGCGTCACAGCGCGGCGCGCCCGGGCCATATTCCAAATTATTGCGATCAGGCTCGTTGATGCAACGAGCGGATCGGCCAGCTACTATTGACGGAGGAAGTCACATGCGGATCAATTATCTAGTCGCAACGGCCGTCATGGTCGTCGCGTTGACCTCTATCGAGGCCAAAGCTGACAACACGGTCCAAGTGTTGCAGTTCGGTACCACGAATACCTCGTCTACGACGCAGAGCGGCCCGGTGAACAACACTGCAACGACGCTGCAATTCGGTGCGACCAACCAGGCGACGAGCGTGCAGTTGGGATCGCTGTCCTCGGTCAACTCGGCGACGATCGGACAGGGTGGCACGACGCCCACCGCGACCAACAATGCCGCGGTCGGTCAGGTCGGCGGCTCCAACACGAGCCTGATCGGTCAGATCGGCTTGAACAACGCGGCCGCCGTGGGCCAGATCGGGATTGTGAACGGCTCCACCATCCTTCAGGCAGCTCCGTGAGCTGAGGTCGCGCCGAGATCTCGGCACTAATGTGGAGGCATGTGATGAACAAGCATCTTGTGGTCGCTGCGATGGCAGCTCTCGTCTCCTGTTGCATGGCGAGCGGCCCGGCACGGGCGCAAAGCGCCGACATCAAGACGATCGTCTCGGTCAACGGGCCGCCGGTCGTCCTGAACCAGAGCAGTTCGACCAACATGGCCGGCATATTCATGGTCGGCGGCACGACCAGCGCGACCGTCACCCAGACCGGCAGCAACAACGCCACCGGCATCCTGCAATTTGGCGGGACGAATAGCGCGTCGCTCTCCCAATTCGGGAGCTTGAATTCCGGGTTCGTTGGCCAAGTCGGCCTGAACAACACGTCGCACGTCACCCAGACCAGTCCGTGAGATCCGAACCCCCGTTCGGAACTGCCGGGAGAAAGATCTCATGAGATTGCGCAGTCACATTTGGGCGGCGACCGCGATCGCCGCCGCAGTCGCGGCGAGTACCGCAGCATCCGCCGGCACAATCAAGACCGGCTTGTCCGCCGGCAAGATCAGCGTCGAGACGGTCTTCGGGTTCGGCAATGATCAGCAGCCGGCTCTGGTCGAGGAAAACAGGCAGTTCAATTTCGCGCGGGTCATCCAACTCGGCGGCACGGGTCCGGTCGATGCCACTATCATCCAGACCGGAGCAACCAATTATGCTAACGTCATGCAGACCGGTGGAACGACGAGTGCGGCGATCGGTCAGCTGGGCGTGAACAACACGGCGAACGTCATGCAGATGGGTAATGCCACGAACACACTGCTTGTGCAGGTTGGCGACATGAATACCGGCGCCGTCAGTCAGTTCGGTCGCTTCAACTGGGCCGCCATCTTCCAGTTCGGGCGGTGATCGCAAGAGGCACGCGCATGAAGCTCGTTCTGTTTGCAGCAGGAGTGGTGATGATGGTGTCGAGCGGAACGGGGCCGGCGTCGGCGGGCAGCGATGGAGACGGCCATACGACGATCGTGCAGGATGCCAACGGCCAGATGGTGATCACCCAAAGCGGCGATCCCGCGCAAGCAGAAGTGCGGATCGAGAAAGAGCCTGGGCGCACGACCGTCTACCGCAAGAGCGGCGGAAACACCGCGGTCGTGACCCAGAGTACGAATCCGGCGGACCTCCCGCCCGCCTTGCGCGAATGGTTGCGGAGCCACTCCGGGCAATGAAGACCGAGACGCCGCTTTAGCGGCTCGCGCCGCTTGGCTCCACGACCCGCTGCTCGACCAGCGTCAGACGTCCGGGAAGTGCCGCGGCGACCAGCTTGCTGGCGACGCTGCTGGCCTCTTGAACGGTGAAGTTTCCTGAAATCTGCCCCTGTCCACCGGTGATCGGCTCACGGATGATGGGGGCCGAGAGCACCTTGTCGTCGAGCACGATGGCAAACGGCTTCCCGACATTGTCCTCGGTGGCATGGGCGAAGCGCCGCTGGCCGCGGGCGTTGAAGCGGAAGTTCACGATCGGGGCGTGGGTCCTGGAGTCGTAGCCGGGCGCGGCATCGCTGAGGTCGTCGCCTTCGAGCAGGCTCTCCTTCAGCACGAGCCAAGGCGTGTTGTCCTTGAAGCCGTAGAGGACTTCGGAGCCTGCGGGCAGGGAATCCTTCAGGGCGTCCTGGGAAGACGTCGAAATATCCACCATGCGGAAGCTGACCCGCACCTTCTTTGCGAACAGCGCAGCGACGCGATCGGGATCGGCGACGCCCGGCAGCACCAGGCGAATGCGGCCGGTCCCATCAGGCAGCACGCCGGCCGGCTTGATGTCGATGTCGTACAGGCGCTGATCGATCATGGTCATGGACCGGTCGACCAGGTCGCGCAGATAGGCAGCGAAGGCGGCGTCCGTCGGCGTGAGCCTGATCTGTCCGTTGCCGGCGTCGGCAACGGTCACCGGGCTGCCGGGGATCGGCGGGTAGTCCTTGGCGGCGGTCAGCTTGGCGAGCACGCGGTCGCGGTCCTTCGGCTCGGCGATCTTGACCTCGACGCCGCCGTCGCGGATCGCAAGGCCGGAGAAGGGGACCCGGCCGTCGTGCACGATGCGATAGACGTCGTCGCGCAGATCGTTCACCGTCCGCTCGCGCAAGGCGCCGGCGTCGACCTTGAACACCATGCGCGAGCCGCCCTGTTGCGCGATCGCCTTTTCGGCGAAGGCTCCGATCTTGGCGCGCATCTTGTCGACCGGTGGTGCATCCTCGGCGAGCGCCGCGCGCAGGGGGGCGGCAACTGCGGCGGCGACGACGAGAGCCGCGATCAGCCCGGTCGACCCGGCGCTCGTCCTGCGTCCAAAAGCACTCACGTCGATGGTCATGGCGTTCTCTCTTCCGGCAGACGGCGTCTGCCACGAAACTTCAGTCGTAACCTCAGTCCCTTGGTCCCCCTGCCGGCAAAGGAGGTTCAATCGCCAAATCACCCCTCGCCCGGTGAAGGCCGCCACGTTTCGACGAGTGGGTATAGGCACGTCCGGAACCCGGCTGTCGCTGGTGGACATGACGCCGGAAGGCCGCGGCGATTTCTTTCCCAAGGCGAACTGCGACTGGCCGTCGCACGCGTCCGGACTACCACAGCGGAGCGACTTCCGGTGGCTGAGAGCCTCTGTCTCGTCGCCAGCGAGCGATCGGGGCATGGACGGCGGCCAAATCATCGATCATTCTGTCAGCTCCTGATCCGCGCGGGCGGATCGGGCCCCGCCTGAAAGCAAACTCAAACAAGCCAGGCGGGCACTGGACATGAGGGAGGACGGACGGAATGGCGGGCATTCACGCGCTCGATCGGATCATCGGCGAGGACTATCCGGAATTGGCCACGGACGAGCAGGTCCGTGCCCTGGAGCGGGTGCCTTACGCGGAGCGCATCGCGGCCGAAAGCACCTATGATGCGATCAGGCTCGGGGCGGCCCGGAATCCCGATGCGCCGGCGATCCAGTTCCTGCCCAATGCCGATCCCGCCGATGCGCCGCTGATCATCTCGCACGGGGATTTCGTCGAGCGCGTCACGCAGGCCGCCAACATGTTTCACGCGCTGGGTGCGGGCAAAGACGACGTCATCAGCTTCATGCTGCCGCTGCTGCCGGACGCTTTCGTGACGCTGTTCGCGGCGGAGGCCACCGGCATCGCCAATCCCGTCAATCCGCTGCTGGAGCCACATCAGATCGCGGAGATCCTGGAGGCTGCCAACACCACGATCCTGGTGGCGCTCGGCCCCGTGCCCGGTACCGACATCTGGCAGAAGGTCGAGCAGATCCGTCCGTCCTTGAAGCGCCTCAAGGCGATCGTGCAGGTGGGTGGCGGCGGCGATCCCGCGAACGGCATCTTCGCCTTCAACGATCTCATCAAGCAGCAGCCGGCGGACCAGCTCGTCGGTGGCCGCAAGATTCTGGGCGGCGACATCGCGGCCTATTTCCACACCGGCGGCACCACCGGCACGCCAAAGCTCGTACGCCACACCCATGCCAACCAAGTCTATCAGGCGTGGGGGCTCAACCTGCTGCTGAAGTCGAAGCCGGGCGGCAACCTGCTGTTCGGCATGCCGCTGTTTCACGTCGGAGGCTCGCTGACGCAGGTGCTGACGACGCTCGCGGGTAGCGGGTGCCTCGTGGTGCTGTCACCGCCTGGCTGGCGCAATCCCAATGCGGTGAAGAACATCTGGCAGCTCGTCGAACGCTTCAAGCCGGAGGCGCTGTCGAGCGTGCCGACCGTGCTTGCGGCAACGCTTGCCGTACCGCCGGCTGGCGCCGACATTTCGAGCCTGAAATTTGCCGCGGGTGGCGGCTCGGCGATTCCGGTCGCGGTCGGCTCCGCGATCCAGGACAAGCTGAAGCTCCCGGTGGTCGAGGTCTACGGCATGACCGAGACCTCGAGCGTGCACACCATGGCCTATCCGGACCGCCCCATCCGCCTCGGCTCGGTGGGCCTGCCGATGCCTTACTCGCGCGTGCGCATCGTCAGGCTCGACGCCGGGGGACGACTCGAGCGCGACTGCGCCGTGGACGAGATCGGCGTCGTGATCATGGCCGGGCCCGGCGTGTTCGGCGGCTATCTCAACGATGCCCACAACACGGGCGCGTTCGTCGACGAGGTCTGGGTCAATTCCGGCGATCTCGGCCGGCTCGATGCGGACGGCCATCTCTGGATCACCGGCCGCGCCAAGGACCTCGTGATCCGCGGCGGTCACAACATCGATCCGGCACCGATCGAGGAGATCATGTTCCAGCATCCGGCCGTCGGCTTTGCCGCCGTGGTCGGCCAGCCCGACGCCTATGCCGGCGAGCTCCCCGTCGGTTACGTGCAGCTCAAGCCGGGCGCGAAGGTCGAGCCGGGCGAGCTGGAGAGCTGGGTGCGCGAGCGCACGCCCGAACGCGCCGCCGTGCCCGTGCAGATCATTCCGATCGATCCGATGCCCGTCACCGGCGTCGGCAAGGTATTCAAGCCGCAACTGCGCTGGGACGCAGCCCAGCGCGTATTTGCCAAGGTGCTCACCCCGCTCACCGAGAAGGGCCTCGACTGCAGGGTAAAGGTCGGCGCCCATGGCAGCCACGGCTCGATCGCGACTGTGACGATCGCGAATGTGCCGGAAGGCAAGCGGGAGGCGGCGGCAAGCGAGGTGCACAAGCTGCTCGATCCGTTCGTGATGCGGCATGAGGTGGTGTACGCGTAGTCTTCTTCGCGGCAAGACAACTGCAAGGATGAGCTGAGATTCCGGGGGCTTGCGAGCTCCGGAATCGACGCGATTATCCGAACCTCAGGGAGAGATCGAGCGACGAAACCCTGTCGGGCGATAGTGGCCCGGCACCTTCTGCCTGCGCGCAGCGGTTTGGCCTCGAGGATGAACGGATGTCGCCGCTGAAATACCACCGCGATCTGACGCACTGGACCGAGTTCGTGCGCCTTGCGCAGGCGCGCGTTTATGGAAATTGGATGCGGCTCGCGCTCCTGGCGGCCGGTGCCTTGCCGATGCTGCTCGGCATCATCGCCTCGGGGTTGTGGCCGGGATCGGTCGACACGACCTCCGTGCTGTTCGGCATCCTGAGCACGCTCGTGGTCATCGGCGTGCTGTCGCGGTTGGGACTTCGCCGCCACGTCAAGGACGCCGGCTGGGTTCTCGGCAGTCGCGAGATCACAGTGACGGAGCAGGGCTTCGTCGACGCCGGCAACGGCACCGTGCTCAGCGTCGACTGGCCTGCCATCGAAGGGGTGAGCGTGGCCAGGAACATCATCGTTCTCTGGATGGACCGCGCCGCGGGGGTCTTCATCCCCCGTATCGCCTTCCACTCCGACGACGACGAGCGCAGCTTCGTCGAGTTTGCCGGCAAGCGCGCCGGTGCCGCCGCGTAACGGGTAGAATTGCCTAGCCCGCCGGCATCGTCTTCTCGATCAGGCGCACCCAATAGGAGGCGCCGTGACCGAGGATGTTGTCGTTGAAGACGTAAGCGGGGTGGTGGCACTCGTTGCCGTCGCCCATGCCGACCAGGATCATCGCGCCGGGACGCGCTTCCAGCATGAAGGAGAAGTCCTCGGCGCCCATCATCGGAATGAATTTTTCGTTGACGCGATCGGCGCCGGCAATATCGCGGGCGACCTCGGCGGCAACGCCGGCCTCGCGCGCGTGGTTCATCGTCACGGGATACATGCGGCTGTATTTCGTCTCGGCCGATCCGCCATAGGCGCGCGCCACGCTGTCGGCGACCTCGCCGATGCGGCGCTCGACGAGATCGCGCACTTCGGGGTCGAGCGTGCGCACGGTGCCGCAGAGCTCGGCGGTCTCGGGGATGATGTTGAAGGCCGTGCCGGCATTGAACATGGTGATCGAGACGACGGCCGATTTCAGCGGATCGACGTTGCGCGCGACGATCGACTGCAGCGCGTTGACGATCTGCGCGCCGATCAACACGCTGTCGACTGCCTTGTGCGGGCCCGCGCCGGCGTGTCCGCCCTTGCCGGTGACGGTGATCTTCACGTTGTCTGATGAGGCGAGCATCGCGCCGGGCGTCGTTGCGAAATGGCCTTCGGGCAGGCCCGGCATGTTGTGCATGCCGTAGACCTCCTGAATGCCCCAGCGGGTCATCAGGCCGTCGTCGACCATCGCCTTGCCGCCGCCGCCGCCTTCTTCCGCGGGCTGGAAGATCAAGACGGCTGTGCCGTCGAAATTGCGCGTCTCGGCGAGATACTTTGCGGCGCCCAACAGCATCGCGGTGTGGCCGTCATGGCCGCAGGCGTGCATCTTGCCGGGGACTTTCGAGGCATAGGGCACGCCTGACGTCTCCATGATCGGCAGCGCGTCCATGTCGGCGCGCAGGCCGATCGTCCGGCCGGACGTAGCCTTGCGGCCGCGGATCACGCCGACCACGCCGGTGCGGCCGATGCCCGTCACCACCTCGTCGCAGCCGAACGCGCGCAGCTTGTCGGCGACGATGCCGGCGGTGCGGTGCACTTCGTAGAGCAACTCGGGGTTCTCGTGGAAGTCATGGCGCCAGGCGGCCATTTCATCGGACAGGGCGGCAACGCGATTGATGACGGGCATGGGGGATTTCCGTTTCTTGTTGGATTGCCGAGAATAGCGTCATTCCGAGGCGATGCGAAGCATCGAACTCGGAATCTAGAAGTTGCGGCGCGAGATTCCGGTTCACGCGCGATGCGCGTGCCCGGGAATGACGGGGAAATCAGCTCTCCCCGAACACGCGCTTGAAGATCGTGTCGACATGCTTGAGGTGATAGCCGAGGTCGAACTGCTCCTCGATCTCGGCGTCCGACAGATACTTCTTCACCTCGGCGTCCTTCTTCAGGAGCTGCAGGAAGTCGCCTTCACCGCGCCAGACCGGCATGGCGTTGCGCTGCACGAGCTTGTAGGCGTCCTCGCGGCTCGCGCCCTTCTGCGTCAGCGCCAGCAGCACGCGCTGCGAATGCACGAGGCCGCCGAGGCGGTCGAGGTTCTTCTGCATGTTGGCGGGATAGACAAGCAGCTTGTCGATCAGGCCGGCCAGGCGCACCAGCGCGAAGTCGAGCGTGACCGTCGCATCAGGGCCCATCATGCGCTCGGCCGAGGAGTGCGAGATGTCGCGCTCGTGCCAGAGCACGACGTTTTCCAGCGCCGGCGTCACATAGGCACGCACCATGCGCGACAGGCCGGTGAGGTTTTCCGACAGCACCGGGTTGCGCTTGTGCGGCATCGCGGAGGAGCCCTTCTGTCCCTCGGAGAAGAACTCTTCGGCTTCCAGCACTTCGGTGCGCTGGAGGTGGCGGATTTCCACAGCGAGGCGCTCCACGGAGGAGGCGATCACGCCGAGGGTTGCAAAATACATCGCGTGGCGGTCGCGCGGAATCACTTGCGTGGAGATCGGCTCCGGCGTCAGCCCCATCGCTTTCGCAACATGCTCTTCGACGCGCGGATCGATCTGCGCGAAGGTGCCGACGGCACCCGAGATGGCGCAGGTCGCGACTTCCTTCCGCGCCGCGATCAGGCGCTCCTTGGCGCGCGAGAATTCGGCATAGGCAAAGGCGAGCTTGAGGCCGAACGTCACCGGCTCGGCGTGGATGCCGTGGGACCGGCCGATGGTCGGCGTCGTCTTGTGCTCGAAGGCGCGCTTCTTCAGCGCTGCCAGCACCTTGTCGAGATCGGCGAGCAGAAGGTCAGCGGCGCGGGTAAGCTGGACGTTGAGGCAGGTGTCGAGCACGTCGGAGGAGGTCATGCCCTGGTGCACGAAGCGCGCTTCGGGGCCGACGATCTCGGCGAGGTGGGTCAGGAAGGCGATGACGTCGTGCTTGGTCTCCCGCTCGATCTCGTCGATGCGGGCGACGTCGAAGGTGGCGTTCTTCGCCTTGTCCCAGACCGTCTTGGCGGCCTGTTTCGGGATCGTCCCGAGCTCGGCGAGGGCGTCCGCCGCATGCGCCTCGATCTCGAACCAGATCTTGAACCGCGTCTGCGGCTCCCAGATCGAGGCCATTTCCGGGCGGGTATAACGGGGGATCATCGCGGACGCTCCAAGTGGGGCGGGCGCGCCTGGGGGCGCGGACACCGGCCAAAATGCTTTTTACGCCGCGATTTAGCAGAGCGGGGAGGGCGAAACAAACGGCTTGGTCCGGCAAACGGGGGATAGTGAGGGGGTTTTCGAGGTGGACTGTCAATCACAAAAAGCTGACTGACAGATATTGAAATCTGTTATCGCTACGTGTATATCCATCTTCGGACGCTCCGATTGGGCGTCCCGCGGCTCCATCCCGGAGGCCTCAGGTCCGAAACAAAAGGGACCCCCGGGTCGTAATGAAGAGGGTGGGTCGTGGACGAAGTGGAGACTTACGACAATGACGACCGAAATCATCAACATCGCCGGGCAGATTGGGCACTGGCTCAATGTACTGGTGGCGCGCCAGATCGCGGCGCAGGCTGCAAAACTGCCGCATTAAGGCAAGAGCTTTCCGAACGACCGGCACGGCCGCTTCGGAACGCGGTCTGATCGCCGGGTGAATGACCCCTCTCACGGGAACATGGTGCTGGCATGAACGAAACCGTTGTCTTGACGCCGGAGCGCATCCTCGAAGTCACGGAGGACGTGCTCAGGCGTTATGGACTTGCCAAGGCCACCGTGGTCGACGTTGCCCGTGCGCTCGATGTGAGCCATGGCAGCGTCTATCGCCATTTTCCGAGCAAGGCCTCGCTGCGCGAGGCCGTGGCCAAGCGCTGGCTCGAGCGCATGGATGCGCCGCTGCGCAAGATCGCCCAGGATACGGGGCCCGCACCGGCGCGGCTCGAGGCCTGGCTGCGGACGCTGTTCGCCGCCAAGCGCGAGCGCGTTTGCGACGATCCCGAGATGTTTCAGACCTATCTGACGCTCGCGCGCGAAGCCTGCGCGGCGGTGAAATGCCACAAGGACGGCCTCGTCGAGCAGATGTCGGCGATCCTGTCCGACGGCGTGAAGCAGCGCGTGTTCGACGTCGCCGACACCAAGGCTACCGCGCGCGCAATCTTCGATGCGACCAGCCGCTACCACCATCCGGCCCACGCCGACGAGTGGAAGGACGCCGATCTGCCCGCCCGCGTCGATGCGACGCTCGCGCTGCTGCTGCGCGGATTGAAGGCGTAAGGCCGAGGCTCCATCATCTCGTTCTGCCGCCCCGGAGATCAGATCTGCCGGTGGCCTCTCACCCTCTGGCCTTGTGGGCGAGGGGACCGTCGCGAAGCGAAAGCGGACGAGGGGGTTTTCTCCGCGCGTGGATGGTGGCGTCGGCCGACGGCACGACCGGCGGGCTTTCCGGATATGGATTGATCTCGATTTCGACGACGTCCCTTGACCGCCTTCGAAGGCGGTAGAAGGTTAGCTCCTGTTCGAGCATGGGGCAGCGGAAGCCGACGGCAGCCGTATCCGGCAGGCGGCAGAGTTCATCGATGAGTTCACCTACGGTGATGATCGGGGGATGGGCTGTCTTATGATTAGCCTTACTCATGGCGTTACTCCTCCACTCTGGGACTAACCAGAGTTCGACGGTCTCAGTTCCACGGCGATAGGGTGGAACAAGAGTACTCAAAGGCACCCCGCTTTGGAGTGACGGTCTCTGTGACCATCCTCCCCTGGGTGGCCCAGTGGAGGGCGAGCTGCGCGCCGGTGCGTGCGTTAAAGAGCCGATCCCAACCGAATGCTGCGCAACCGCAATATGCCGAACGGGTCCTCGTGCGCGGCCAGTCTGCGATAGGTGGCAAGGTCGTCGAGCGTCGGACCTTCCCCGCGTCTGACATTCGCGCCTGCAGTCGTTCCGACCGGGATGGACGTGCCGAGGCCGGCATAGAGATAATTGTCGCCGAATGCCTTCTTGAGCGCGGCAAAGGTCGGCTCACCGGTGCAATGTCCCGGTGCAATGCTGTGGATCTTGAACCTGTCCTTCAGCGCGGTGACGACCTTCGCGATTGCCTCGTCAGGAGCGACGACAAGATGAAATCCGCCTGCGACGAGGTGAATCCTGGGATTGATAGCGCTCGCCGCCTCGACGATGCGCTCGATCCCGGGATGCGAACAACCGACCAGAAGGACTATTCCGTCTGCGGTGTTGACGGCCAAAGATAGCTCCTTGAGTTCTTTGGTCCCGGGGGCATCGGAGATCAGCGAGATAAGTGTGATACCAGGGGCAATCTCGGTCGTCTGATCGATCAGTTCGAAATTTGCGCTGGCCCATGCCGAGCCGAACTTCATCACCTCGGGGGGCCTGCCTCCGTAGTACCGCATCTCCGGCGGTAAGGCCTCGTCCTTCCGATAGAAGCTGGAAGGCAGCGACGAGCCGTAGATGCCAAATCCCTCCTTCGGTGCATAGATCTTGACTGTCGGGTTGACGCTTAGGACGTAGGACAGACCCGCCATGTGATCCGAGTGGCGGTGCGAAAGAACGACAAAGTCGAGGTCGGAGAGATTGACACCCTTGGCCTTCACGTTCGCCGCGAAGATATCGGGGTTGTCACCCGTATCGAACAAGATGCGCTTTCCCGCGATTTCGACGAGAGCTGAAAAGCCCCAGTCTTTCGTCATCGTCGCGTCTGTGCCGAAGGCGTCATAAAGGATGGTGATCTGATTTTTTGCCTCGGTCGCTGCACTTTCGGCTGTTGCGACCATCGTGAAAATGCCCGAGGCGATCAGTGCTGCAAAAAGACTTTCCCTGATGTTCATGAAAGCGTCTCCTGTTGTCGTGCAAGACTTGCGACGCGAACGAGGGCGGCTTCTGAAGAGCCGTTCAAAAGTGGTTCGCGTTGTAAAATTGGAGCCTGACAGACGGTCGCTGGCCTTCCGCCAGATGTCGTGCCTGCGAACCAACTTAGCACGATCTGAGAGATGCTGGATGGCCTTCGTTGGCCTGGCCGGTCAGCAAGCCAGGTAGTTCGGCGGGATGGCTTGAACCGTTCTGGCGGTTCTCAGACCTCGGTGCCCTAAAAGAACGGTAGCATATGGCCGGGTCGAGAAATGATGAGGTGCTTTGGGGACATTATCCAAGATGGACAAGCCGCCGAGCTCTAAAGCTTCGTCAGTCCGCAGCTCGCCGCAAGCCGCACGAGCTGCGCGTCCGTGCGCGCGCCGGTCTTCGTCTTGATCAGATAGTGGTAGTTCTGCACGGTCTTCACACTGAGATTGAGATGCGAGGCGATCTGCTCGGTGGTGGCGCCGCTGACGAACTGCCGCAAAATTTCGATCTCGCGCTCGCCCAGCCGATCGAGCACCGAGCCTGCCGGTGACAGGCTTTCCTCGGCCAAAGCATGGGCGATGTCGTCGCTCATGGCGCGCTCGCCGCGCGCAACCGCGCGGACGGCTGCGACCACCGCCGAGGGCTCGCTGCTCTTGGTGACGAAACCGCTGGCGCCGGCGCCAAAGGCAGCTTTCACCAGCACGGCCTCGTTGTGCATGGTGAAGACGAGAATGCGCGCACGGGGATCGCGGGCGCGGATGTTGCGGATGGCTTCGAGGCCGCTCGCGCCGGGCATCGAGATGTCGAGCACGATGACATCAGGATCGTGCGTCTTGAAGGCGCCGTAGGCGTCCGCGGCATTGTCGGCTTCGGCGACGACATGCAGATCGCCCTGGCTTTCCAGGACGCGCCGGTAGCCTTGCCGGACGATCGGATGATCGTCGACCAGCAGCACCGAGATGCCCTTTGCCGCCACCTCTGTCATGTCAGCCTCATGCGGCCAGCGGAATGGTTGCCGCCACGCTCAGCCCACGATTGGCGCGCGCGATCGACAGCGATCCGCCGGCGGCCGCGACGCGCTCGCGGATGCCGGTGAGCCCGAAGCCGGCCGACTGTGACACCCGCTCTGCATCGCCGCCGCCGTCGTCCTCGACGCGGATCAGGAGGGCATCGTCCTCGCCGGCGCGCCGCTCGATCCGCAAGTTGATCTCGCGTGCCGCGCTGTGGCGCAGCGCATTGGTCAGGCATTCCTGGGCGACGCGGTAGGCGGTGGTGGCAGCCTGGCCGCCGATGTCCGCGAGGTTGCCCTTGAGGTCGAGCTGGATCGTCGGCTGGGTCGCGCTCTGCGAGCGCCAGCTGTCGACGAGATTGACGAGGCTCGCCTCGAGCCCCAGCTCCTCCGGCAAGGGATTGCGCAGCCGCTTCAGCGTGTCGCGGAGCGACGCCATGATGCGATGCGTAGCCTGCGAGATCATACGTGCATCCTGTGCGATCCCGCTTGCATTCGCCTGCTTCGCGCCCGCCGTTTCGATGGTGCTGGCGAAGGCAAGGATGGCGGACAGATTCTGCCCGAACTCGTCATGCAGCTCGCGGGCGAGCGCGCGCCGCTCGTCGTCGCGGATCTCGAGCAGGCGCCTCGTCAGCGCCGCGCGCTGCTCGGTCGCTTCCTCGAGCCGCCCGCTGAGATCGCCGACGGCCTTGCCGATCATCGCAAGCTCCATGGAGCGGAAGCGCGGCAGCGGCGTGCGGTATTGCCCGCGCGCCATCCGCTGCAGGGCGGTCACGATCGAGCGGGCAGGCGCGAGCGTATGCGCGATCGCGAGCGAGGCCAGCAGCGCAATCGCTGCCGACATCAAGAGCGCGACGTCGATCACGTTGAGAATGTACTCCCAGGCGAGCGAGATCGCCGCAGCCTGATCGGGCGTCGCCACGACCGTGCCGGCCGCGGCCGCGCGCGGGCTCACCGGCCGCACCACCTCGGCATGGCTGCCGAGAAAGGCCGGGATCAGGGACGCAAACCAGCGCGGCGGGGTCTGGCCGATCCCCTGGCTCTGGCCGCATAGCGGCTTCTCGAATGCGGCCGCCGGCTGGAACTGCACGCAGACTCCCGGCGCAATCAGCTTCATCGTATCGGTCGTGCGCCAGTCCGGAACAGGTACGAGGTGCTCGCGCATCCTGTTGCTGCGCAGCAAGAGCTCGCGCCAGTACAGCGCCTCCAGCGCATGCGCGACGCGCTGGGCGGAGGCGGCAGTGGCGCGATCGACGCTGCGATAGGCATCAAAAGTCGCCCAGACCGTCGCGGCGGTCAGGCACAGCGCGACGATCACGAGCAAACGGGCGACGAGTTGAAGCACGAGGCGCATGCGATCACCCCCAACGTTTGGTAAGGTCACGATAACAACGCCGCCGCATCTTGCCAATCGCGGCAGCTGATGGGCCATGCTGCTCGGGAAAATTTCCCAAGCCGATTTGGGCATGGCTCTTTGGACTGCGCGCGACGGCTTTGATCTAATCGGCGACGGGTCGTTTTTGGACCGGGGAGCGAGGCAGCATGAGTTCGATCACCATCGGCAAGAGCGCGCCGCCTGCGGCCGACCCGTCGGAGCGGAGCGCGCTCCTGCTCTGGATGATCTTCACGGGTCTGTCGGTCTTCGCCGTCGTGCTGCTGTGGCGCTTCGGCCTGATCCATCTGATGGTGGTCTCCGACCGCACCTACATTTCCAGCCTGATCGCAGTGCTCTATGTCGTCACCTGCGGCCATTGCTTCTGGCGGACCCGCGCGATCGCGCGGGAAGGGACGGCGGCGCGCCGCTGCCGTGCGGTGCTGTCGGCCAAGGACGGCAGCAAGGCGCTCGATGCTGCCGGCACATCGCTGCCGCATGGCCTCGTCAGGAATCACATCGAGAGCCTGGTGACGAAAGCCGCGGCGCAGGACTATAGGCCCGTCGACCAGACGCTCCTGCTGCGAAATCTCGCCGACCGCCTGCGCGGCTCCAACGGCTTCGGCGCCTTCGTCTCCGATACGCTGATGAAGCTCGGCCTGCTCGGCACCATCATCGGCTTCATCATCATGCTGGCGCCGATCGCGGGACTGGACGCGGCCGACAAGGTCGCGATGCGGTCTTCGATGGGGTTGATGAGCGACGGCATGGCGGTCGCGATGTACACGACGCTTGCGGGCCTGGTCGGCTCGATCCTGGTCCGCATCCAGTATTACATGCTCGATGCCGCGACCCAGCGGGTGTTCTCCGACGCCGTCGTGCTGACCGAGACCTACGTCACGCCGGCTCTGGAACGCAAGCGGCCGGGAACGCCGCCATGATGGATGAATTCGGGCTCTATCCGCGCGAGGAGGCGTTCGATCCGCTCGGCGTGATGCTGTTCAAGGCGCTCCAGGTGGTGGCCTTCCTGTTCTTCCTCGCGCTTCTCGCGGTCTCCCCGGATTC
>NZ_JBBIAM010000122.1:0-27580 GCF_054185185.1 Bradyrhizobium sp. UFLA05-153 | reverse complement strand
GCATTGGCATCGATGGCGATGCCGTGCTTGAGCACTCGCGCCAGGCGCTCGACGATCGACAGGCCCAGCCCCAGGCCGCGTGCGATCCGCGCGCCCTGTTCGAGGCGGTGGAATTCCTTGAAGATCTCGCTGCGCTTCACGGCGGGGATGCCGACGCCGGTATCGTAGACGCAGACTTTCAGCGATTGTCCATGGCGGCGGCAACCGACCAGGACGCGCCCGCGCGGCGTATATTTTATCGCGTTGGAAATCAGGTTCTGGAGCAGGCGCCGCAGCAGCAGCCGGTCCGATTTGACCGCCAGCGAGCAGGGCATGAAGGTCAGCCGCAAACCCTTGGCGCGTGCAATCGGCGCGAATTCGATCTCCAGCGACCGCATCAGGTCGCCGATCTTGAAGCTCGAGATTGAGGTCGTCATGGCGCCCGCATCCAGCCGCGAGATGTCGAGCAGCGCGCCCAGGATCTCCTCGATCGCCTGGAGCGACTCGTCGATGTTCTCGACCAGCCGCGTCTCCTCGCCGCCATGCTGACGCTCGACCAGGCTCGTCGCGTAGAGCCGCGCGGCGTTCAGCGGCTGGAGAATGTCGTGGCTCGCCGCTGCGAGGAAGCGCGTCTTGGATATGTTGGCGTCTTCGGCGTTGCTCTTCGCCTGCGCCAGCTCCGAGTTCAGTCGGGTCAGCTCCTCGGTGCGGTCGCGCACCCGCTTTTCCAGCGTGGCATTGGCGCGCTCCAGTGCCTCCGCCGCCTCGAAGGTGGGCGTGACGTCGGTGAAGGTAATGACGAAGCCGCCGCCGGGCATGCGATTGGTCAGGACCTCGATGACCATGTGGCGATCGGGCAGGCGCTCCAGATACGGCGCGCTGTCGGTCGTATAGGCGATGAGCCGCCGCGCCAGCATCGCCTCGTGGTCGTCGACTTCCGCCGGATTGCCGGCACCCATGAATTCCAGGATCTCCCGCAGCGGCGTGCCGAACTGGATGAAATGCGGCGGCACGCTCAGCAACTCGCCGAACTGCCGGTTCGAGCAGATCAGCTGCAGGTCCTCGTCGAACACGGCGATGCCCTGGCGCACATGGTTGAGCGCGGTCTGGAGGATCTCGCGGTTGAAATGCAGCGCCGCATGGGAATCGTCGAGGAGTTTGAGCGCGGCTTTTGCCGATACGGTCCGCTTGCGCAGCAGGAGCGACATCACGAGGCGTGAGGAGGCCGCCCCGATCGAGGAAGCGATCATGTGCTCGGCATGCTGCAGCAGCTCGAAATCGGCCGGCGCCCCGGCTTCGAGCCGCACATTGCGCCGTGCTGCAAAGGCCTCGAAGGAATGCCGCGCGCGGTCGGGCCCGAGATATTGCGCGACGGTGCTCTGGATGTCCTGCACGGTCACGGTGGTGCGCCAGCGGCGGAAATTCGGTGCGATCGGCGCGAGCGTGTTGGGGACGAACAGGTCGCCCTGCACGAGCTCGATCGAGCTCGGCTGGCGCGCCAGCGAGAGCAGTACGTAGGTGAGGACGTTGAGCGACAGCGACCAGGCGACGCCATGCAGCAGCGGCGGCAGGTCGGCGCCGAACAGCGCCTGCGGCCGCAACGCTTCGATGCCGAACGGACCGTGCTGGAGGAGCAGGATGCCTGACGTCGAGGAGTCGAGGAAGCTCGGCAGGAACAGCGTGTAGAGCCACACCGCGAAGCCGACCAGCATGCCGCCGATGGCGCCGCGCGCGGTCGCGCGCCGCCACAACAGGCCGCCGAAGAAGCTCGGCGCAAGCTGGGCGATGGCCGCAAAGGACAGCAGACCAATCGCCGCGAGCTGGGTGTTGCCGAGCGCGCGATAATAGAAATAGGCCATCACCATGATGGCGAAGATCGCGAGCCGCCGTGAGCGCAGCAGGAAGTCGATGAAATCCGTGGCGCCGGCGCGGCCCTCGGGCCGGCGCTTCAGCACCAGCGGCACCACCAGGTCGTTGGAGACCATGATGGAGAGCGCGACGCATTCCACGATCACCATCGCGGTCGCCGCCGACAATCCGCCGACGAAGATGGCGACGCTGAGCAGGTCGTTGCCGCCCTCCATCGGCAGCGCCAGCACGTACATGTCGGGGTCGATCGCGCCGAACGGGAAGGTCACGAGGCCGGCGAGCGCGATCGGGATCACGAACACGTTGATGGCGACGAGATAGAGCGGGAACAGCCAGCGTGCGCGGCCGACCTCGGCATCGGACGAATTCTCGACCACGCTGACGTGGAACTGGCGCGGCAGCAGCATGACCGCGCAGAACGACAGCAGCGTCATGGTGAGGAAGTTGCCGATCGAGGGCGAATAGTTGATGGCGCGCACCGCCTCCGGCGTCTTCATCGCGCGCTCGATCAGTTCCTGCGGCGAGAACATCCAGAAGGTGACGAAGGCGCCGGCGGCGAGGAAGGCGACCAGCTTGACGATGGATTCGGTCGCGACCGCGAGCATCAATCCGTGCTGATGCTCGGTGGCGTCGGTCTGACGCGTGCCGAACAGCACGGCGAAGGCCGCCATCGTCAGCGTCACCATCAGCGCCATGTCGCCGAGGATCGGGATGTGGGAGAAGGCCTGGTCCTCGCTCAAGATGGTTTCGAGCGAGGAGGCGACGGCCTTCAGTTGCAGGGCGATATAGGGCACCGAGCCGATGATCGCGATCAGAGCGACCGTTGCCGCCACCGCCTGGCTCTTGCCGTAGCGCGCACCGATGAAGTCGGCGATCGAGGTGATGTTCTGCGCCTTGGCGAGCTGGATCACGCGGCGCAGGATGCCGGTGCCGATCCCGATCATCAGGACCGGGCCGACATAGATCGCGAGGAAGTCGGTCGAGGTGCGGGTGGCGAAGCCGACCGAGCCGAAGAAGGTCCACGAGGTGCAATAGATCGCGAGCGAAAGCGGGTAGATCAGGCCGGAGGCACGGCCGGCTTTAGCCTGGGAGCGGCGGTCGCCATGACTCGCCACCAGGAACAGAAAGCCGATATAGCCGAAAGCGGCTGCGATCACGCCCCAGTCATGCAGCATTGCTGGGGAACCTCTCCCTTGCGTCGCGGCGGGGGCCGCGTCCGATCTCATTTTCCGAAGAAAATCTAGCGCTTAAGCCTGCCGCAAGCGACAGCCATTTTTCCGGTTGCCGCAGGAACCATCATCGTCGTTAAGCCGCGCGGTGTCACCTGACCGCACGGTGGTCTCAGGCCTTCCGAGAGAGTCCCCGTGTGGTACCCCCCTCCCTGACCCTCCCCCGCAAGGGGGGAGGGAACGGGGACAGGATCGCCGGCTGCAACAGGCACGAGACAAGCTCCGTGTCCGTATGTGCGCTCAATCGACGTGAGGGTAAGCACCTGTCTCGCTCCCTCCCCCCTTGCGGGGGAGGGCTGGGGAGGGGGGTAGCCCCGGGGACGGCGGCAGTTGAAGGAGAACCTACTCCGCCGCCAGAGATTTCTGGCGCAGTGGCAGGCCGAGGCGGTCCCAGACCTGGAGCAGGGCTTCAGCGAGCTGATCGATGAGGCCGTCGTCGTGATAGGGCGAGGGCGTGATACGCAGCCGCTCGGTGCCCTTGGCGACGGTGGGATAGTTGATCGGCTGGATGTAGATGCCGTGCTCTTCGAGCAGGAGGTCGGAGGCCTGTTTGCACTTCTCGGGATCGCCGACGAACAGCGGCACGATGTGGGTGTCGCTCGACATCACCGGCAGGCCGGCGGCATCGAGGATCGCCTTGACGCGGGCGGCGCGGTCCTGGTGGCGCTCGCGTTCCCAGCTCGAGGTCTTCAGATGCTTGATCGCGGCGGTCGCGGCCGAGCAGATCGCCGGCGGCAGCGCGGTGGTGAAGATGAAGCCTGGCGCATAGGAGCGCACGGCGTCGATGATCTGGCCATTGGCGGCGATGTAGCCGCCGAGGCAGCCGAAGGCTTTCGCCAGCGTGCCTTCCAGGATGTCGATGCGATGCATCACGCCGTCGCGCTCGGCGATGCCGCCGCCGCGCGGGCCGTACATGCCGACCGCGTGGACTTCGTCGACATAGGTCATCGCGCCGTATTTCTCGGCGAGGTCGCAGATTTTTGCGAGCGGGGCGACGTCACCGTCCATCGAATAGAGGCTCTCGCAGGCGATCAGTTTTGGCCGGCTCGGGCCGGCGGCCTTCAATAGCGCTTCGAGATCGGCGAGATCGTTGTGGCGGAACACGATCCGTTCGCAGCCGGACTGACGGATGCCCTCGATCATCGAATTGTGGTTGAGCTCGTCCGACAGGATCAGGCAGTTCGGGATCAGCTTTGCGATGGTCGCAATCCCGGTCTGGTTCGAGACGTAGCCGGAGGTGAAGAGGAGAGCGGCTTCCTTGCCATGGAGATCGGCGAGCTCGGCCTCGAGCTGCACCAGCGGATGGTGCGTGCCGGCGATGTTGCGCGTGCCGCCCGCACCGGTACCGACCCGGGTCGCAGTCTCGACCATGGCGCCGACCACCTTCGGGTGCTGGCCCATGCCGAGATAGTCGTTGGAGCACCAGATCACGACGTCGCGCTTGCCCCTGGGCGAGTGCCATATCGCATGCGGGAACCGGCCGGCGATACGCTCCAGATCGGCGAAGACGCGATAGCGCCGCTCGGCGTGGAGGCGGTCGAGGGCGGAATTGAAGTACGCGTTGTAATCCATCGGCAGACCTGCGGCTGAACCTGGGCCCATGCGGCCATTTCTTCTTAGAGCTTTTCCAGCTCCAATGTCTATGTACCAGCCCACATTTGGTGGTGCGGCGGGCAGCACCATTCATAGCGGCGGGCCATCGGCAATAATTGATGTGGATCAACCGGCTAGCGCCGCCGCGCCGCGGCGGGGGAGCCGGCCGCTTGGGCTGCGCCGTCGCGCTCAGGCGGCATGGACATTTTGTCCATGGCGCTTCGCCGGTCATGATCGCGGAACCGGCTGAGCCTGGCTCGTGGCCCTTCTCCTGAAATGGCTGCGGTGCCGCCGGCCCGGCGAACAGCTCATGCAAAGGGAAGCGCTATGAAACGAGTGATGATCCTGAACGGCCCGAACCTCAATCTCCTCGGCGTGCGCGAGCCGCACATCTACGGCACGACGACGCTTCCCGAGATCAAGGCGAGCTGCGAGGAGGCCGCCGCGAAGCTCGGACTCACGGTTGCCTTCCACCAGTCCAACCACGAGGGTGTCCTCGTCGACCTGATCCAGTCGGCGCGGCAGGATGCCGATGCCGTCATCATCAATCCGGCCGGCTTCTCCTTCACGTCGGTTGCGATCATGGACGCGATCAAGGCGTTCGAGGGCCCCGTGCTGGAGGTGCACATCTCCAACATCCACGCCCGCGACGAATATCACAGGCACTCGAAGATTTCGTTCGTCGCAACCGGTGTGATCTGCGGGCTCGGGCCCTATGGCTACATCGCGGCGATGCACGCGATCGCGCAGATGAAGTGAGCCGAGCGCTCAGGTCGTCCTGAACTGAAGCATGCCGTCCTTCTCTTCGGCGGTCAGTCGTCCCTCGACCAGCATGTAGTTGACGTGGGCGATCAGCTCGCCCGCGGCAAAGCCCATCTGGTGGGGATCGAGCACGTGCTTGTGGAACACGACCGGCACGAGCTGGGACGAGGTCTGCGGCACCTCGCGGCAGGCTTCCGCGATCATCCGGCAGCGCTCCTCGTGATGATCGGCGAGCTGCTTGATGCGGGTCTTCAATCCGTAGAACGGCACGCCGTGGCCGGGCAGTACCAGCACGTCATAGGGCAGCGTCGTGGTGAGGCTCGCGAGCGAGGCCAGATATTCGCCGAGCGAGTTCTGGTCGGGCTCGACTGCCCAGACGCTGACGTTCGGCGAGATCTTGCTCAGCACCTGGTCGGCGGACAGGAACAGCTTGTCGTCGGCGCAGTACAGCATCACCTGGTCGAGCGCGTGCCCGCCGCCGGTGATCACCTTGAAGCGGCGCGTGCCGATCACGACCTCGTCGCCATGCGAGATGCGCCGATAGGACGCCGGCAGCACCGATACGCGCTTCAGATATTCCTGGCCGCGGCCGAGCAGCTTGTCGGTCAGCGTCTCGTCCATGCCGTGGCGGCGGAAGAACAACCGCTGCGCGTTGCGCCGCTCTTCGGTGCCGCGATTCTGGTGGTAGACCGATTGCAGATACTCGACCTGCGACATCTCGAGCGGACAGTTGAACCGCTCGACGATCCAGCCCGCGAGCCCGACATGGTCAGGATGGGAGTGAGTGACAATAAGCCGCGAGATGTTGACGCCCTTCAGCGGCCCGTCGAACAGCTTCGTCCAGGCCTCGATCGTCTCCTCATTGCCGAAGCCGGAGTCGATCATCGCATACCCGTCGCCGTCGGCGAGCAGGTAGATGTTCACGTGGTTGAGGCGGAACGGCAGCTTGAGCCGCACCCACAACACGCCGGGACGCACCTCCACGACCTCTTCAGGGCCGGGGTGCTGTTCCCAGGGGTAGCGCAGGGCCTCGGCCGAGGACTGCACGCTGTCGCTCTTCGAATGCATGCACTATCGGTACCCGCACATCGGGCGGGACGCCAGCCGAAAAACCACGCGGGGTGACGTTCGCATGGCCGTCATTCCGGCGGGCGGACACGACGTCATTCCGGGGCGCGGCAAAGCCGCGAACCCGGAATCCCGAGGTAGTGGCGCGCGATTCCGGGTTCGGTGCTGGCGCACCGCCCCGGAATGACGATCACGCCGCGCGGATATTGCTGAGGAACGCGTCGATTTCCCCGCGCAGCACGTCGGCCTCGCGGCGCAGCGCATCGGAGGCGCTCAGCACCTCCGTCGCCGCGGCGCCCGCCTCGGCCGAGGCCGTGGAGACGCCGACGATGTTGCTGGAGACCTCGCTGGTGCCACCGGCGGCGTGCTGGATGTTGCGGGCGATCTCGTGCGTCGCGGCACCCTGTTCCTCGACGGCGGCGGCGATCGCCGTGGTCACGTCGTTGATCTCGCCGATGATCTGGCCGATGCCCCTGATCGCGCCGACCGCAGAGGTCGTGACCTGCTGCATGCTGGCGATCTGGGTGCGGATCTCGTCCGTGGCCTTCGCGGTCTGACTTGCAAGGCTCTTCACTTCGGAGGCGACCACGGCGAAACCGCGGCCGGCTTCGCCGGCGCGCGCCGCTTCGATCGTGGCGTTGAGCGCGAGCAGATTGGTCTGCGAGGCGATGGTCTGGATGAGATCGACGACCACGCTGATGCGGCTCGCGCTGTCGGCGAGGCCCTGCACGGTCGCATCGGTCGCTCCGGCTTCGATGACCGCCTTCTTGGCGATCTCCGCCGAGGTGACCACCTGGCGGCTGATCTCGGCAATCGACGATGACAATTGCTCGGTGCCGGCCGACACCGTCTGCACGTTGACCGAGGTCTCCTCGGCGGCCGACGCCACGGCGTTGACCAGCGCATTGGACTGGTCGGCCGTCGACGACATGCTCTGCGCGGTCGCCTGCATCGAATTGGCCGATTGAGCGAGGTTGTCGAGGGCTGTTCGCACGGTGCCTTCGAACGATCCGATCTGCGCTTCCATGCGCGCGGCGCGCTCGGCTTTGGCGGCGCGGTCCTTGTCCTGCTCGCTGGAGAGCGCGCGGGCCTCGATCATGCTCTGGCGGAACACCTGAAGCGTATCGGTCATGGCGCCGATCTCGTCATTGTGTTTGGTGCGGACGATCTCTGCGTCGAGATCGCCGGTCGAGAGCAGCTGCATCGCGCGCTGCAGTCCGCCAATGCGGCGCAGGATGTTGCGTCCGACATAGAGCCAGACGAACAGCACCGAGCCGACCAGGGTCAGCGCGCCCAGCGCCAACATGACCATGGTGGCGAACGAAATTTGCCTGCGCGCCTGGAAGGTCGAGTCGTTGGTCTCCTTCTGCACGCCTTCGACGAGTTGCTGCACGCTGATGCCGAGGCCGACATTGAGCTTGCGGGTTTCGTCGAGCACGGTCTGGCCGTAGTCGGCGGCGTCGAGCTCCTTCTCGCGCAGGTTGAACACGCCGGTCTTGCCGGTGCCGAGCGCCAGCAGCCTTTCGGCCGTCTCGCGCAGCATCTTGCTGCCCTGATTGTCCGGCAGCAGGTCGAGGTTGGACCGCAGGCGGCCCTGCGCCGTCTTGAAATCCTTCTGGATGTCGTCGAGCTTGTCGGCGGTATTGGCCGAGAGCGCTGCGCTCATGTCGGCTGCCGCGAGATTGCCGCTGGCGACGACATTGCCGAGCTGGCCGACGGTCTGCGCAGCTTCGGTGGCGTCTTCGGCCGACAGGTTCGCCGAACCGAGAATCGCGTTCACCTGGGTCTGGGCGTTGAGCATCGCGGGACTTGCCGCGCCTACGAAATCGCCCTGCGCCTTGCGCAGCGCATCGTATTGCTTGTCGTGAAGCGCCGCGACGTCGAGCCGCTCGCGCGCGGCCGAAGTCAGGCTTTGAGCTGCCTCATTGAGATTCTTGATGGTGTCGTTGAGTCCCGTGACGATCGTCTTGTCGGCGCCGAGCTCGATGATCTCGCCGAGCTTCTGCTGGACCTGCTGCTGCAATTCCTTCAGCTTCTTGGTGCGCTCGTTCAGCGCGTCCTCACTCGGCGCGGCGAGCAGGGCCGGTCCCTGTGCCGCGAGGCTCGCGCTCAGTGCCGACAATTGCAGGCTTGCGGCGAGGCGCGGGATGTCCCGTCCGCTCAGGTCGATCATTCGCTCGCCGAGATTTTGCAGCACGTAACCGGCGCCCGCCGAGATCACGAGGCCCATGCCCGCGATCACTGCGAAGGCAGCGAACAGGCTGCCGCGCACGCCCCATTTAGGCAACGAGACACGAGGCCTGAATCTGCCCAGGCTCACACGGATCGCCATCAGAATTCCCCCACGCCGATTACTTTATGTTTTGCGGCCGGCAGTATCGGGGGAGCGAGTTAAAAAATCGCAAGTGGCGCAATCGCTTGCGCTCTTTCCACACGGCGAAAAAAGAAGGGCCGGCGAGTCTGCCGGCGCTTCCGCAGGATCAGTTGTGGTTAGCGATCAGTAACGCGCGGCCACCGGGGCGCCCCAGTTGAAGCGGTAGTTGACGCCCGCCTTCACGGTGTGGTCGTCGGTGGTGAAGCTGCCGGCGGGCACCAGCGCGGCCGGAGCGGTGAAGGTGGCGCTGCCGAAATTGTAGTACTGGTACTCGGCCTTGGCCGACCAGCTCGGGGCGAACATGTATTCGAGACCGGCGCCGACGGTGTAGCCGTTGCGATGATCGCCGGAGATCGCGAACGCGACCGGCGCGCCGCCGAGCGTCACAGTCTCGTTGTTGTTCGAATAGGCGTAGCCGCCCTTCACGTAGAGCAGACCCGGACCCCAGGTGTAACCGACGCGACCGGTGATCGAGCCGAGGCCGCGCTGGTCGTTGGTGTAGGCGTAGCCGCTCGGGAACACCGCGCCGACGCTGCCGGACAGCCAGGAGTACTGGCCTTCGACGCCGACCACAAAGTTCGGGTGGAACTGCCAGTCCGCGCCGACCTGGAGACCGCCGAGAAAGCGACCGTTGCCGTTGTTGCCGGTGGAGAGGCCGTTGAAATTGTTGTCGCTCGAGAACGCGCCGCCCAGATGCGCACCGAGATAGAAGCCGGTCCAGTTGTAGATCGGCGCGACATAAGCCGGCGCAGGCGTCTTGCTGTAATAGGGGCGGGCGCCGAGATCGGCACCGACGGCGGGCGCGGCCGCGCTTAACGAGAGCAGCGTAACGGTCGCGAACAGAATCTTCTTCATCGTCTCTAACTCCAACACTTCATTCCCGGCAGGCGCGCATCCCGCGCCGTCGTTGCTTCGCAGATAGCGGGCTTTTGACTAAAATGCTGTCACATGCGTGGCACAGCGGCAGCCAACCCAACGCATTGGCCGGCAAATGCTTTTCGTGCTTAACGGCAGCTTAAGAAACGGTGAAGGAAGGCTTAACGCGCAGCGCTTGAGGAGACGATCGGCCGCTCTTCGTCAAGCAAGACGCCTGCGCACTTCCTCGCGCATCTGCTCGCGAAATTTTTGGCGCTGTGCGGGCCGATCCTTCTCGGCGATGGTGTGGCGATCGAAGATGTCGAACTTGTCGAGGATCGGATAGCGCTCGCTCGCCATCGCGAGCACGCCGAGCACCTTGGCCGCCGACGCGCTCGGGCCGCGCACCTCCCAGCGCCGGATCGTCACGGTTCCGCTCGCGGCCGGCAGGCCGCACAGCTTCGCCATGTCGGCGACCGTGAGCTCCCGGCCGATCGCTTCGGACAGGTCGGCGCGCAATTGCTTCAGTTCGGGGCCCGTCATGTCACCTCGAGTAAGCGAAGTCGATGAGGTGAATGCACTAGCGCTGATTCGGGCCGATCCGAAGGCGGGCGTGGTCGTGCTAATGTTCCCCTTGCCGGTCGAGCGTCAGCGAGGGGAAATCGCATGCCGGTGTTCAAGCTGCCCCTGTCGGGGGATGTCGTGCAGTCCATCTATCCGTCGTTCTTCAGCCCCACTGGCAGCCAGTTCGGGCTGGTCAACATCACGGTCGGGCAGTCCTCGGCGCCCGAGGTCGAGAGGGACGTGCTGTCGGATGTCGGCAGCTACGGCAGGCAGATCGGCCAGATCGCGGATGCGCTGCTGGTCGTCATCGAGCATCTGGAAGGTGAGGCCGATGGGACGCTCAACCGCGACAAGGCGATCAAGGAGTTCAAGGCGATGCTGCACGGCGTGGCGAAGGTGAAGGAGGCTCACCGTCGCGAGGCGCGCCGTCCGCGCGACTGATCACGCCGCCGGCGCGCGCTCTTTCCGTCCGGCATGGCCGCGAGCACTCGCGCGTGGGCTCACAGGTCCCGTTCCGCGCCGCAAGATGAAAGTCTCGACAGTCGTCGCACAAAAAACGTACAGCGCGATCCTGTTTTCACTTGATTCATCTCCCTGTCACGGAGACAAGTCCGCCATGGACAACGCCACCCGCTCGGAACGATCTCGCAACGCTGCGCTTGAAGCGGCGATTGCCATCATTGCGCGCGATGGACCCGGCCGGCTGACGCTCGACGCCATCGCGCGCGAGAGCGGCCTCAGCAAGGGCGGCGTCATGCACCAGTTCCGCACCAAGGAATCGGTGCTCAAGGCGCTGCTCGAGCGGCAGATGGCGCATTTCGAGGAGTTCTCCAAAGGCTACATGGCGAAGGTGAGCGCCACCTCCGCGAACCCCGCGCTCGCGACCCAGCTCGCGACAGTCCGCGAAGCGGCCGCGTCGCCGAATTCGGCGGCGCTGGCGCTGGTCGCGGCCATGGTCGAAAACCCCGGCCTGATGTCGTTGCCGCGCGATCGTGAGATGAAGAGGGTCGCGGCCATCAAGGCTGAGGCCACCGACCCGGATCTCGCATTGCTGCGCTGGGCCGCTGCACGCGGATTGCTGCTCAGCGGCCTGTTCGGCATGTCGCCGCTCAGCAAGGAGGAGCATCAGCGCCTGTTCGCGCGCCTGCTCGACGATAGCCAGTGGAGCGCGCTGGAAAAGCCTGCCAAGCCGCGCGCCGTGAAGGCGCGTGCAACGACACCCGCCAAGAGCGCGACCGCGCGCAAGCGCGCCTGATTCGCCGTTAACAATTCTGCCTCGATCCTCTCGTCGAGCCCAGTTGCGGCCAAAGGCATCACCCGCATTTTGGCACTTTACAAACCGTCTGGTCGGTTTTATAACCGGAAACACTGAGGCCTGGCCCAAGGCTTCGGATCATGGCCCCGGAAGATGCCTTGGGTCGGTAATTGTGAGCACCGCAGCCGCGTTCTTGTCCCGTACGCGGCTGCGGTCGCCGCTGCCTCGCGTCGGGCCTTAAGAGGAGTGAGGAATGGATCGCTCGATCGCCATGCGCGGTCTGGGAACGCTTGCGCTGTGCGCCGTCGTGGTCGGCTGCGCCAGCGTGACGCCGGTGCCCTATTCGGAGATGGCCTCGTCGGCCTACATGGCGCCGGACAAGTCGGACACCTCCGGCCGCGTGCCCTACCGCTACGCCACGCAGGTCGATTGGCGCACCTACAATAAAGTCATCCTCGACCCCGTCGTGATCTACCGCGGCAAGGATCATCAGTTCGGCGACATGTCCGACAAGGACAAGGCGACGCTCGCCGCCTACATGCAGAACCGCTTCGCCGACAAGCTGCGCAGCCGCTTTGCGCTGGTGACAGCCCGCGGGCCGAACACGCTGCGGGTGCGGCTCACCCTGACCGGCGCAGTCGCCAACACGGCGGTGCTCGGCACGCTGTCGCGCTTCGATGTCGCGGGCGCCGTCTATAACGGCGTGCAGGCCGCGCGCGATGGCGAGGGCACGCTGACCGGCTCGGTCATCTACGGCGTCGAGATCTTCGACGCCTCGACCTCGCGCCTGCTCAGCGCTTACGTCACCAAGCAATATCCCGGCGCCTACGACATCAAGGCGAGCGTCGGCTCGCTCGCCGCCGCCACGGCCGGCATCGACAAGGGCGCCGACGCCTTCATGGCGCAACTGAACTGAAGCCAGAGAGGCCGCCGAAAGATGAACATCCTTCTTCGCATCGTCGTCCGCGTCGCGATCACCGTCGCGCTGATGATCTTCGACGGCCGCGCCGGGGCGGTGAGCCCAACTGATCCCGCCGGCACCTGGGTCACCGAGGACGGCCGCGCCCGCATCCGGCTCGAGCGCTGCGGTTTGGGGCGCGACCGCATCTGCGGCTTCATCGTCTGGATGAAGACCCCGCTGGATGCGCGCGGCCAACCGCTCCGCGACAGTGAAAATCCCGATCCCGACGAGCGCGCCCGCGCGCTGCTCGGCCATCAGCTCATCTTGGGCCTCGAGGCGACACCGGAGGGCCGCTTTGTTGGCGAGATCTACAATGCCGAGGACGGCAAGCGCTATTCCGTCTCGCTGTGGCGCGAGGCCGCCGACAGACTGAAGCTCAAGGGCTGCCTGATCAGGTTCTTGTGCCAGACCCAGACCTGGCAACAGTCCCTCGACGTCCAGCCCGGCCAGCTCGTCGGCCTGACCGGCGACGTCAACGGTCCCCGCGCCGACAAGGAATGGGCCGCCGCGCCGCCGCCGAAGCCGGCGCAGGTGAAGGCAAAGTAAGGACTTTGCCGCGGCGGCCGCTCGCCCGTCTGATGAAGCGTCGTGCTGTCGCGACAAGCTCGTCATTGCGAGCGTAGCGAAGCAATCCAGAATCTCTCCGCGGAGGGACGCTGGATTGCTTCGCTGCGCTCGCAATGACGGCGTGGAGGCAGTTGCTCGCTAATCGGTAGAGGTTCGCTCGACCGTCCCGTCCGCTGAATTTGATCCGGATCAAAGCCAACGCCTCGCTTTTGCGATCCGATGGCAACAACAGCGGATTGGCAATGGACGTCCTTTCGACCGATATCTCCTCACCTGACGCAGGCGAAGTCACGCTGGAGACCGCCGACGACCTCGGCCTTGCCCGCTGCGTGCAATTGCTGCGCGATGCCGGATTGAGACCGACACGCCAGCGCGTAGATCTGGGGCAGCTCCTGTTCCTGAACGGCCACCGGCATGTCACGGCAGAGGCGCTGTTCGAGGAGGCGATCGCGGCGAACATGCGGCTGTCGCTCGCAACCGTCTACAATACGCTGAACCAGTTCACCGAGGCGGGCCTGTTGCGCCGGATCGCAGCCGACGGCCTGAAATCGTTCTTCGATACCGACACCAGCGTGCATCCGCACTTCTACCTCGAAGGCGAGGACATTCTGGTCGACGTCTCCGAGGGGCTGAGCTTCACCAAACTGCCGGAGGCGCTGCCGGGGCACGATATCGTGCGGCTCGACGTCGTCGTGCACCTTCGCAAGAAGCCGGCGCCAAGAGGCTAGCCCCGCGACCACGGCAGCATGCGCTTCAGGGTGCGGTCGCGCAGCACGTAGTGGTGAAGAAGCCCGGCTGCGGCGTGCAGCCCGACCAGGATCAGCAGCGCGTTGGTGAGCGCCTCGTGCACTTCCCTGACGTCGCGGGCGAAAGCGCGGTCGGCCGCCCAGGGCGAGGCGATTTCGACCAGGCCGAACACCGGCAAGGCATGACCGCGGGCGAATTGTACCAGAATGCCGGCGACCGGCGCGGCGACCAGCAGCGCATACATTATATAGTGCATCGCGCTCGCCGCGCGCTCGCTCCAGGGGCCGATCGCGGCATCCGGCGCGGGCGGCGGATCGGTGAGACGCCAGCACAGCCGCACGGCGACCAGCACCAGGATCAGAAGCCCGAGGAAGATGTGGATCAGCTCGCCGGCTTCGCGCTGCGGTCCGCGCGGCAACGCGTCGCCGAACTCCCCGAGCAGCCACGCGCAGAACACCAGCGTCACGACGGCCCAATGCAGCGTCATCGCGACCGCGCCATAGCCCTCGGCTGAATTGCGAACCTGCATCGAGAATTCCCGTCCTCAGACAGTGTGGCGGACGGGCAGTCAACGGCCATTGATGCAGGTCAATTTCGCGGATCGCGTCATGTCCGGATCACCGCAAAGGTGATGACACTGTTCCATGCCGCGTGCCAAGATGCGTCCGATCGCCAAAAGCAGTTTCAACAACCAGATCGGTGGATCATGAATGATCGGCCTTTTCCAGGACCCGCCTTGCGCCCGCTGAGCTTGCAGATCGGCGCCCAGAAAATCGCCGGCTTTGAGAGCGCAGGCACCGGCCGCCCGATCCTCCTGATCCACGGCAATTCGTCCTCGTCCCGGATCTGGCAGAAGCAGTTGCAGGGGCCGTTGGGGGCAAAATTCCGTGTGATCGCGATCGACCTGCCGGGCCACGGCGCGTCGTCGCCGCCGCCCAATCCTGAAGCCGATTATTCAGGTGGTGGCTATGCGTCAGTGATCGCCGCGATCGCCCGTGAGCTCGATCTGAAAAACGCCGTGGTGGTCGGCTGGAGCCTCGGCGGCCATGCCGTGCTCAATGCGGCGGCCGCGCTGCCGATGGCCGCCGGTCTGATGATCTTCGGCACGCCGCCGATCGGCAAGGCGCCGGACGGCTTTTCCGGCTTCAAGGGCCTGTCGGCCACGGTGTTCACGCCGAAGCCGAGCGAGGCCGAGATCGAGGAATGGACGAAATCGGCCTTCGCGCCGGGCTATGCGCCGATTCCCGATTTCGTCGTCGTGGACTTCCGCAACACGGACGGCAACGCTCGGGGCTATCTCGGCGCCAACGTCCAGGCCGGCCGCATCTCCGACGAGGCCGAGATCGTCCGCAATCTCAAAATTCCGCTTGCGATCGTCCACGGCCGTGAAGAGCAGATCGTCGATCTCCGCTATCTCCAGCGACTGGCGGCGCCGACGCTGTGGCGCGGCGAGGTGCAGGTGATCGACGGCGCCGGCCATGCGCCGCAATGGGAGAAGGCGGAGGCGTTCAACAAGGTGCTCGACGAATTCGCATCGAGCGTTTGATCTTCCTCACCTCAATCCCGCCCTTCGAAATCCCTCCAGATAATGCTCGCGATCTGCTTCGCTCCGCCAGGGCAGTTGCGTCGTGATCCAGGCGAGTGAGATGTTGGGTTGGGTGCGGCGCAGCTCCTGCAAGGCGGTCGCGGCGAGCTCCTGGTCGCCGGCCATTCCGGCCGAGACCGCGAGCACGCGATAGGCGCCGGTAAGATCGCCGCGGTGGCGAATCGCCTCCCGGGCAAGTGCGATCGCCTCGTCATAGCGGCGCTCGGTGAAGCGGGCATAGCCGGCGATCCCGTAGTAGATCGCGAGCGACGGATCGCGCGGACTGAGGCGGATGGCCTTTTGCGCCGCGTCGAACGAGCAGCTCGAACGGCCGGCATAGGACAGCGCCAGCGCGTAATAGCCCTGCGCCAGCGAGAAATTCGGATTGAGCCTGAGCGCCTGCTCGAACTCCGACAGCGCGTCGTCGAGCCGCCGCGTCGAGAAATAGACGCTGCCGAGCGCGGTATGCGCCCAGGCATCCTCATGGTCGCACTTGACCGCCGCGAGCGCGGCTGCTTCCGCGATCGGCGCGGCGGTCGCAAGCTCCGCCCAGCCGAGATGCACGCCGAACATGTGGCTTGCCGCCAGCACCGACTGCGCCTGGCCATAGTCGGGATCGATCGCAATCGCCTGCGCGAGCAGCGCCTGCGCCATCAGATGATCCTGCCGCGTCACGCGCCAGTAGTGCGACAGCCCTCGCATCACGAGGTCCCAGGCGTCCAGGCTCGCCGGCTGCTTGCGCCGGGCGTGAAAATTCTCCGCCGCATAGATCTGCGGCTCGATCGCCGCGACGATCGCGCTGGTGATCTCGTCCTGAACGGCGAAGACGTCGCCGAGCTCGCGATCGTAATGCTCGGCCCAGATGTGGCTGCCGGTGACGGCATCGTTGAGCTGCGCAGTGATCCGCACGCTGCCGCCGGCCTTGCGCACGCTGCCTTCGACGACATAGCCGACGCCGAGCTCCTCGGCGATCTGCCTGATATGGACGGCGCGTCCCTTGTAGGTGAAGGACGAGTTGCGGGCGATCACCAGGAACCAGCGCACCTTCGACAGCGAGGTGAGGATGTCCTCGGCGATCCCGTCGCAAAAATACTCCTGCTCGGGGTCGTCGCTCATGTTCTCGAACGCCAGCACCGCGATCGCCGGGCGCTCGGGCGCGCTTCGTAGCGCCTTCGTCTCGGCCGCAGGCGGCGCCGGCGTCTCGTCCAGCACCTCGCCGACGAAGCGAAAACCCTTGCGCGGGATGGTCTTGATCAGCCGCTGCGCCGCGCCGTCGTCGCCGAGCGCCTTTCGCGCCGCGTTGATGCGGCTATTCAGCGCAGAGTCCGAAACGATGCGGTTGTCCCAGACCTCGCTGATCAGGTCGTCCTTCGTGACGACGCGGCCCCGCTGCGCGACGAGGTGCACGAGCAGATCGAATACCTGCGGCTGCAATGGAACCGGAACGCCGTCACGCGTGAGCTCGCGCAGGTCGCAGTCCAGCACATGATTTTCAAAGCGAAATCGCACGTCTCATCGTCTCAAGCAAAAATCAGCGTCGTCTCAGGCGAAAATCAATCGTCCGCAAAAGCCTGGGGACGTCCGATCCGGCAGGGTGCAGCGACTTAATGAGTGCCAGTCGTTCGGCACAACGGAGCTGTCTATGACCCAACTGGATCAGCAAGTTCATTCTATCAGCCCGAATGTCGTGGGCTCCAAAGTGTTCAGGTTCATCGCCTTTCTGTACGGAATTGCGGCCTATCTCGTATTTCTCGCGACCATCCTCTACGCCATCGGTTTCATCACGGGCCTGGTGGTGCCGAAAAGCATCGACACCGGAACCGATTCCTCGGCGATCGAGGCCGTCGTCATCAATCTGCTCCTGATGGCGCTGTTTGCCGTTCAACACAGCGTGATGGCACGGCAGCAGTTCAAGGAGTGGTGGACGCAGTTTGTGCCAAAGGCCGTCGAGCGCAGCACCTATGTGTTGCTGGCGAGCCTGTCGCTGCTGCTTCTGTTCTGGCAGTGGCGGCCGCTGCCGGCGATCATATGGGACGTCCAGGACCCGGATGTCGCCGTGACCATCGTCACGCTATCCTTCGCCGGTTGGGTGCTGGTCTTCACCTCGACCTTCCTGATCAATCACTTCGAGTTGTTCGGTCTGCAGCAGGTGACGCAGCAACTGGTCGACAAGCAGGCCTCGCCGCCGCGTTTCAGGACGCCGCTGTTCTACAAATTCGTCCGGCATCCGCTCTATCTCGGCTTCATCATCGCAGTCTGGGCCGCGCCGACCATGACCGTGGGGCACCTGCTATTTGCATCCGTGATCACGCTCTACATCCTGCTCGGCATCACGCTCGAGGAGCGCGACCTCGTCGCGCTGTTTGGCGACGAGTACCGGCAATACAAACAGCGCGTATCGATGCTTATTCCCTGGCGCCGGTCAGTTTGATCTTCGCCTCAACTAGATCTGCATCCTCATCCAAGGAGAACACTTCAATGAAACACCTCGGAAACTGCTTCTGCGGCGCGGTCGCGATCGAAGTGACGGGCGCGCCGGAGGCGATGGGTTATTGCCATTGCCGCTCCTGCCGCTCGTGGTCGGGCGGGCCGGTCACCGCCTTCAGCCTGTGGAAGCCGGAGGCCGTGCGCATCACCGACGGCGCTGATCACGTTGCGACCTACGCCAAGACGCCGCTCAGCCAGCGCAAATATTGCCGCAAATGCGGTGGCCATCTTATGACCAGCCATCCGCCGCTCGGCCTGATCGACGTCTTCACCGCGACCATCCCGACGCTCGCTTTCACGCCCACCGTCCACGTCAACTACGCCGACACCGTGCTGCCGATGCGCGACGGCCTGCCTAAGCTGAAGGATTTTCCTGCAGAGTTCGGCGGCAGCGGCGAGATGATGAAGGAGTAGGTGATTGCTTCGCCTCTCCCTGCTTGCGGGGAGAGGCCGGAATGCACGCGCAGCGCGGATTCCGGGTGAGGGGGAGCTTCCGCGAGTCCAACTCTCGCCGTGACTGCGGATGCAGCCCCTCACCCCAACCCTCTCAGCGCGAGCGAAGCTCGTCGCGGCCCCGTAAGAACGGGGAGAGGGGGTAGGCTACCTCAACCCCGCGCGCCGCAAGCCCTTGAGGTAATGCTCCCGATCCTCGGCGCGCTGCATCGGCAGCTCGCTGGCGATCCAGGCGAGCGACACGTTGGGCTGGGCGCGACGCAGGCCCTCGAGTGCGGAGGCCGCCAGCTCGCGATTGCCGAGCATGCCGGCGGCGGCCGTCAGCGCGCGATGGGCGCCGACGAAATCGCTGCGTTGCCTGAGCGATTCGCGCGCGAACTGGATCGCTTCTTCGTAGCGATGGCCGATGAACTGCGCATAGGCGGCGACCCCGCAATAGATCGCCGAGAAAGGATCGCGCGGACTGAGCCGCAGGGCCCGGCGCGCGGCGGCATCGCCGTCTTGCCAGCGGCCCGCATAGCACAGCGTCACGCCGTAGAAGGCGTGCGTCATGGCAAAATTGGGATTGAGGCGCAGCGCCAGTTCGAATGCAGCGATGGCGTCGTCGAAGCGCCGCCGGAACAGATAGGTGTAGCCGAGCCCGTGATGGGCCCAGGCGTCGTCGCGGTCTGCCTCGACCGCGGCGAAAGCGGCGCGCTCCGCGATCGGCAGCGTGGCCGCCATGTCGGCCCAGCCCATATGGGCGCCAAACATATGGCTGGTCGCGAGCAGGCCGAGCGCCTTGCCATAGGCCGGATCGATCGCGATCGCCTTCTCCAGTAGCCCCTGGGCTGCGACATTGTCGCCCCGCGTGATGCGCCAGTAATGCGACAGCGCTCGCATCACCAGATCCCAGGCATCCAGGCTTCCGGGCGGCTTTTGTTGGGCGCGAAAGCTTTCGGCGGCGTAGAGCTGCGGCTCGATCGCGGCGACGATGGCGTCGGTGATCTCGTCCTGCACGGCGAAGACGTCGGCGATGCTGCGATCGTAGCGCTCGGCCCACAGATGGCTGCCGGTCGTGGCGTCGTTGAGCTGCGCGGAGATGCGCACCCGGTCGCCGCTCCGCCTGACGCTGCCCTCGACGACGTAGCGCACGCCGAGCTCGCGGGCGATCTCGCCGATATGTACGGCGCGGCCCTTGTAGACGAAGGAGGAGTTGCGCGCGATGACGAAGAACCAGCGCAGCTTCGACAGCGCGGTGATGATGTCCTCGCTGATCCCGTCGGAAAAGTAATCCTGCTCGCGGTCGCCGCTCAAATTGGTGAAGGGCAGCACGGCGATTGCAGGGCGATCGGGCAGCGGCAGCGCCGCCGGGGCTTCCCTGGCCTGGCCGGCTGGCTCCGCTGGGCGGCCATGGCCGTTCCGCATCTCGACGTTGCCGACGAAGCGAAAGCCTTTGCGCGCCACGGTGCGGATCAGCGCCTGGCTCGCGCCGGAATCGCCGATCGCCTTGCGCGCCGCATTGATCCGACTGGTCAGGGTCGATTCCGAGACGGAACGCCCAAGCCAGATCTTGTCGATCAGCTCATCCTTCGTCACCACGCGGTCGCGATTCCGCATCAGGTGAACGACGAGGTCGAAGACCTGGGGCTCGACTGCGACGGGAACCTGATCGCGGCTCAGCTCCCGCCTGTCGGTGTCAAGTAGATGATCGCTAAACAGAAACTGCACTGCGACGGCTCTGGCCTCACGACAAAATCAAGCATCTGAAACGGCAACATGAATTGGGCTTTGATTCTGTGAGTCCATCGAGACGCACTCCTGGTTCATCGAAGCGGCGTCAGTTGCCCTGAACTGGGCAGATGCCAGCCATGTCGTCGATGGGCGGCCGGCGATGGAACCGGCCGAGAGGGGGTTCAGGACTTCCAAGGGTGGGCAAGAGCCGCACTTTGCGCCCTGTCCGCCCTGCGATTTATGACGAGGGGGTCACGGACACGGATGACGGCGGCCGTCATTGCCGAGGAAGGTGCCGCTATTCGGATCGAAGGATCGGTAGCGCTGCATGCAATAGGCGACCGCATCGTCGGCAGGCGGTGCGGCATAGTAGGCGGGCGGCGGAGGCGGATAGCCTGGACCATAATAGGAAGGTGCAGCGAGCGCGCCGCCGATCAGCGCGCCGGCTGCGAGGCCGCCGACGAATGCGCCGCCGCCGAAGCCGCGATGTCCGTACCAGCGGACCTGCTCGACATTTGCGGATTGCGATGGCGTGACCGCCAACGGATGGCCGATCGGTGCAGCGGACGCCGGCGACAGCGCGCCTGCTGTGAGGCTTGCAAGCAGCACGACCCCGGCAACAGAACGAAACGATTTCAACATCAAGGTCTCCTCGTCATGCATAGGCGATCGACGCCTCGCGCCAGAGATAAAGCAACCTGCCGGTGCCGATGGATTAAAGTTTCGACAGGATGACGGCTCGCAACGACTGCGTTGCAGAACCGCGCCACAATCGCGGCGCCCGTTTCACCGAAAAATGACCTCGGCCTCGCTCGATCAGGCTGCCGGCGCGGCAACGTGTTGAAAACCAAGATGCGTGAAATTGCGTATCTTGGCTCAAGGCGCGCAATTGGCTCGCGCACTTGCGCCATGCGATGCTAGACTTAGATGGAATAGAGATTTCGGCAGAGGGCCCGGCATGACCGATCAACGCAATACCTCAACTCCCATCGATCCCGCAAAACTCGACCGGCTGGCCGAGGTGGCGGTGAAGGTGGGCCTGGGCTTGCGGCCGGGCCAGGATCTGCTGCTCACCGCACCGGCGATCGCGCTGCCCCTGGTGCGGCGGATCGCCGTGCATGCCTACAAGGCCGGCGCGGGCATCGTCACGCCGATCCTCTCCGATGAAGAGATGACGCTGGCGCGCTACCGCCACGGCCACGACGAAAGTTTTGATCGCGCCGCCGGCTGGCTCTACGAGGGCATGGCGAAGGCATTCTCGGAGAATACCGCGCGGCTGGCCATCGTCGGCGACAATCCGATGCTGCTGTCGGGCGAGGATCCCGCCAAGGTGGCGCGCGCCAGCAAGGCCAATTCCATGGCCTACCAGCCTGCGCTGGAAAAGATCGTCAATTTCGACACCAACTGGAATATCATCGCCTATCCGAGCTCGTCCTGGGCGAAGCAGGTGTTTCCCGATGATCCCGAGGAGATCGCGATCGGCAAGCTCGCGGATGCGATTTTTGCCGCGTCCCGCGTCGATCGCGAGGATGCAATGGCGAACTGGGCGCAGCACAATGCAGCGCTGCGCGAGCGCACGGACTGGTTGAACGGCAAGCGTTTCCGCGCGCTGCAATACTCCGGTCCCGGCACCGATCTCACCATCGGCCTTGCCGATGGTCATGAATGGGAAGGCGGTGCCTCGCTCTCCAAGAACGGCATCAGTTGCAATGCCAACATCCCGACCGAGGAGGTCTTCACCACCCCGCATTGCCGTCGCGTCTACGGCCACGTCGTCAGCTCGAAGCCGCTGTCCTATCAGGGCACGCTGATCGACAACATCGCGGTGCGATTCGAGGACGGCAAGATCGTTGATGTAAAGGCCTCGCGCGGCGAGGAGGTGCTGAACAAGGTGCTCGACACCGACGAAGGCGCGCGGCGGCTCGGCGAAGTGGCGCTGGTGCCGCATTCCTCGCCGATCTCGCAGAGCGGGCTGTTGTTCTTCAACACGCTGTTCGACGAGAACGCGGCCTCGCACATCGCGCTTGGCCAGTGCTATTCGAAGTGCTTCATCAACGGCGCCAAGCTGACGCCGCAGCAGATCGCGGCGCAGGGCGGCAACCAGAGCCTGATCCACATCGACTGGATGATCGGCTCAGCCGAGACCGACATCGACGGTATCCTGGCCGACGGCAGCAAGGAGCCGGTATTCCGCAAGGGCGAGTGGGCAAAGTAGGCCGCGAGCCTCACGCCGCTCCGTTGCGCAGCATCGGATTGCGATCGATCGTGAAGCGGTTGAACAGCGTGGTGAACGGACTGCCATCGGTCGTGCGCACGATGGCGTCGGACCCGGCGACCGCTTCATAGAGCGCGCCGACAGGATCCTCCAGGGCAGAAAGGCCAAACGCGTCACGGATCGCGTCGCGGGCGTCGTTGATGTCGTCCTCGTCGTCGAGCGTCGCCTCCAGCGCGACCGCCGCGCGCCGCATCTCGTCGACGTCGCCGCCGGCGGAGAATTTGAGGATGTCGAGCCAATAAGGACAGGCGACGACGATCTGGATGAAGTCCTCGAATGTCGCTGCGATGATGCCGGCGCGGCCCTCCGACGACGCATAGAGCACATGGCTTGACGGCAGCAGCACGAACGCGCCGCCCGCGCCGTCGCTGCCGAGCTGCCGGGGCGCCTCGATGCCGTCGATGGAGAACCAGTCGGGCGGCCCGTCGTCGACTTCAAGGGAGACGTCGAGGGCCGCGAGCTGCTCGGCGACCTCGCTATTGGCGCTGACGGCCTCGGGGAAGAGGGGCATCGGACAGGCTCCTTGCTGATTGGACTCCGCGCATTTTGTCGCACCCTGCAAAAACCGGGTTCAAATGCACGAATCCAACGGCAAATCGGCGCGTTAGGCGCGCCGCACATGCAACTTGCGGCTGATTGTCCGGGCAAGCGTAAGGAAGAATTAAAAAACGGCTTCTAGCGTCATAGGCACTGTTTGAAGCGGCCCGAGGGGCCGGCCAGTCATATTGTATCCCCAGAGGAAGCCAATGTCGCGCGCGTTAATTGAAACCGGAAGTTGTGCCGTCGATCTGGAGCTGCGGCCGATCGAGCCGTCCTGGATCATCGAAGGCAATCCGGTGTCGCGGTCGCACATCCTGTCGACCAGCGCCGACGGCACCGCATCGACCATCATCTGGTCCTGCACCGAAGGGCGCTTCAACTGGTACTACGATTTCGACGAGACCATCATGATCCTGGAAGGATCGATCGTGCTCGAGAGTGAAGGCATGCCGCCGAAGCGCTACGGCGTCGGCGACGTGATCTTCTTCCGCGACGGTGCGCATGCCAAATGGCACGTCGAGGGCCACGTCAAGAAGATCGCCTTTTGCCGCAAGACCAATCCGGCGCTGATCGGCTTCATGGTCCGGGTCGTCAACAAGCTGAAGCGGATGTTCTTCTCGCCCGGCGAGCGTCGTCCCGCGACCCTCATGGGTGCCGGCTAACCCGAAGTTCTACCAAGGCGCTTCCCAGCGAATGGTGTCGGAAGGGGTCGGGACTGACGTCCCGGCCCCTTCTCATGTCATGACGGCAGTTCTAGCCGGTAGAAGCTGGACGCCGTCTGCGAAAACAGCGCCGTCTTCTCGGCTTCGCTCAGCGGCGCCGCGATGCGCTTGAACGCATTGAAGATCACCTGGTAGCTGCACTGGCCCTTGTCCGGCGGGAAATTGCTCTCGAACATCGCGCGCCTCGCACCGAACGCCTCGATGCAGGTCTCGACATAGGGCCGCCACGCCGCCGCAAGCTCCTCGGACGACGGTGGCCTTTCGCGCAGATGGAAGTCAAAGCCGAGCAGGCACATCGCAAGTCCGCCGAGCTTGACCACGACGTTCTCGCATCTCGCGATCTCCTTGATCGCGGCCCGCCACGCCGGAAACACCTCCTCGCGCCTACCTGCGAACCGGCCGGTGCCGGCCGGCCCGCCGCAATGGTCGAGCACGATTCTGGTGTCGGGAAAGGCCCGCGCCAGCTCGGTCAATTCGCCGATCTGCGGATGAAACAGCCAGGCGTCGAAGCTCAAGTTGAGGGGCGCGAGGCAGGCAAAGCCCTTGCGGAAGGTCGCGTCCTCCAGCAACCCTCTCGGCCGGTTGGCATACATGCCCGCGACCACCGGGTCCTCGTCCCAGGCGGAGGAATGCCGGATACCGCGAAAGCGGCCGTTACCGGCCGCGATCTCGGCTTCCAGCACCGGCTTTGCCGCATCGCCAAGCAAGAGATTGACGTGGCTGACGATGCCGGCACAGATCGCGGCCTTGCCATAGCCGCCGCTCGCACTCATCGCGGCAACGCCATTGGCGAACTCGACCTCACCGACGGGACGGAAGGCCTCGGGCCCGTGCGCGCGGTACATCGAGCGGCAGTCGACATACACGGTTGCAATGAGGTTGTGACCGGAGGCGATGTCAGCGGCCATCTCCTCGATCAGATAGCGCTGCCCGCCGCGATTCCAGAGATGGTGGTGGGGATCGACGATCGGCCGTAAGGGATCGATGATCTCCTCGCGGTGGAGCGCGAGCCAGTCCTCGCGCGGATCGGCAAAGAGTCCGCTCTTGTTGGCGGGCATGCTGCTCGCGGCCATCGGCATTCGCTCCCCTGATTGTCGTTGCCGATGAAGCTAACATCCGGGGACGATGCGCGGCAGCGCGTGTTGCGCAACCGCGCCCTTCGGCAGGAGCGCATCAGGAGCATGATCCGGAAAAGTGTGAAGCGGTTTTCCGAAAGGATCATGCTCAAACAATAACCCGGCGCCGCCGCGCCTTCACCTCTACCACCAGCTGCCACTCCGGCGCCGTGGCCGGCTTGGCCTCGCCGAGCCAGTGGAACGCGTTCTCGGTGATCTCCGTAAAGCTCCAGCGTGACAGGTCACCGCTGTTGGTAGTGCCTTCCTGCACGATATCAGCGCCGCTGCGACGGCCGATCTGCTGACGGAACACGCTGCGGCCGGGATCGAGCCAAAAAATCCGCCAGGCGTCGATGGTCGGATCGTACACGCGCAACGTCGTGCCATACCAGTTGCCGGCGATCGGGAAGGGTGGCGCGTCTGTTGCGCGCGGGATCATCCAGACGTCCTGGATGGCGCGGCCCTCAAGCACCCAGCCGAAATGGATTTCGCCGGGTGCGCGATGGGTGGTGCCGTCGGGTGCGTGAGCGATGACCTCGGCATCCCAATCGCCGATGAACTGGCCGTAAAGCCTTAGCGCCTGCGCATGTTCGCGGTTAGGCCCGTCGGCGTGCAGAAATCTGGCAAAGTCGGTCATGTCAGTCTCCGTTGCTGCGGAGAGACCATCACGCGCAGACGGCGATCGGCTTGGAGAAAATTGCGCAGGGCCACTCACACGCCGTCGAGAATGATCACCGTCGGAGTGCCCGGCAGCGAATCCCGCGAGATCCGCAAGGAGCGTTCGAGGCGCCGGTCGATCTCGAAGTCGCGGCCGATCCGGCGCATGAAGTCGTCGAGCGGGGTGGCGAAGCGGTGCATCGGCAGCACCATGGAGGCTCGCAGGCGCTTCGTGATCTCCGAGATGCCGTCGAGCGACATGGTGTAAGTGCCGTCGATCGGTACCATGACGATGTCGAGGCGGCCGATCTGGGCAAAATGACTGTCGTCGAGCTTGTGGTGGAGATGGCCGAGATGGCCGATGCAGAGGCCCGCGACCTCGAAGATGAAGATCGAATTGCCGTCACGGATCATGTCCGTGCCGGAATCGTCGCCAAAGTAACGGCGGATGTCGGTGGTGACGTTGCGGATGAAGGTGTCGCCGATGCGCTCGGAAATCACCGCCGGCTTGCCGTCTTCGCCCCAGCCATGCAGTACATGGGGAATGCGCTTGTCGGGATATAGCGAGTAGTGCGTGCTGTGCGCCCGGTTCATGGTGACGACGTCGGGGAGCCGGCCGACCTGATAGGCGCCGCTATAGTCGGTGGCGATGCGCAAGCCGCCGGGCGTGTCGATGAAATAGGTGGAATGGCCGGCATAGGTGATCTCGACCTCGGCGGCATTCGCCGCCTGCCGAAAGGCGACCGGCAGTACTCGCGGCGCCGCATTGGCCATCGCCAGGCACTCGCTGCGCTGTGGCTGCTGGGCGGTCGCGGGCGCGAGGGATGCGCCGAGCAGCGCAAGGATCGCGGAAACAAGTCGCCACATAGATCCGTCCCCAATGACGTCGGGGAAGTCTAGCGTGCAATCCGGCCTGCGGCCAATGTGCCGCGATCAACAGCGCGTCAGGATCGCGGACATTGGAGCCTGATCAGTTTTCCGGCGCCGTTTCGCGCCATTGCCGCTCGAAGACATTCGGCTAGACCCGAACGTCCCGGAAAGCGCGCCGTGCGCGATCGATGCCCAGACCACGGGTTGCTCGATCGCGCTCAGCCTGGGCGTTAGGGCAGCATTGGCGGCGCCACAGAGGGCAGAGACGGTCTACTTCAAATAGCCTACGTAGTAGATGCCGATCACGTTTTGCGAGGCATCCCGGATAGGCTTATAGCCTGTGATGTAGGGCTTACCGAGGATGTCGACCTCGCCATAGAACGCTTCGCCTTTCCTGATGGACTCGATGGCCTTGCCCTTGGGGTCCAGAATGGTTCCGATCGCTCGGGAGCCATCGTCCTTCTTCACGTTAGTCGCGACGCGAACATACTCGTCACCGCTTTTGACGAAGATTGTGGCCGTGCCCTGCGCTTTCTTCACGACCTCGTCGACCAGGTCGAAACTGTTGTTCATCTTGGCCGAACCAAAGTAAATGACAGGTACCTCCTTGCCTGCAACGGAGTCAGTACCTTCGATTTTTGGCGGACCCAGTTGGGCCGCGATCGAAACCAAGAGGTCCATGGCCGTCTTGACCCTCGCGTCCTGAGGCTCGCCTTGCTGCGCGAAAACTGTCGTGGTCCAGGTGAGACAGGCGGCCGCTAATATGCGGATTGCGATTTGCTTGAGTTGCATGAGGTCTCCTCCTTCTAAAAGGCAGCGATACCTCTGGATGACTCGGAGCGCTTGGGCTCTTTGCGGACAAAGCGTGTCGTCAGTTCGAAATTGCGAGCCGCATTGCGACTCATACAAACGTATCCGCTACCGCTGTGAATTCTGGGGGGAGCTAAACTCCCCATCAGATATCTCTATTTGTTCGGCACACAGATCCCAAAGTTCAGGCGATGGGGCAAAAAGTCGCGCACGGGAGGTAAAAGCGGATGGAAATGCGTCAGCGTCCCAACGCGAACGGCAGCTTGTGGCCCTGCTGTTGATTGAGGGTCTTCGGAAAGCGGGATTACCCGAATGTGCCCGCGGGGGGCGCGGTGATCGAACACGGGTCATGAACATCGTCGGGACCAAGCCACTGATCGCTGCGATCCCGGTCTGAGACAGGCGCGCTTCCTGGCTTCCTGGGTGGACGCCTTTTGAAGCCGTTTTTACACGGGTGCGCCGGGAGACCGGCAAGGAGTAGGTGGTGCAAGTCCACTACGATGAAGGAATAGCGAACCGCATCGACCCCG
>NZ_JBBIAM010000121.1:0-27603 GCF_054185185.1 Bradyrhizobium sp. UFLA05-153 | reverse complement strand
GTCACACCGGTGCGGCGGATCTGCTCACGCAGGTTTCCGGGGAGGATCTTGCCTTCCTCGTCGACCTGTACAGGCGCGATATAGGCGCCGACTGCGCCGACGTCATCGGCTACCGACTCTGCTAGCAACGCCTTGGCCTCATCCGAGTTGCGCACGATCGCGGCATCCGACAGGTCCACGGACCAGCCCTTGGCGGCGGTACGATAGACCACGATGCCATCCCAGGTGCGGTTGGCGGTCACCACCGAGGGGCCGGCGATCTTGATTTTCTTTTGTTCAAGCGGAGAGGTCATTGGGCAGCTTCCAATAGCTCAGAGATGATTTGCCTGGGGGATTGATGGCGAAAGGCGCCGGCATGCCGGACCACATCGCCGATGATGAGAATGGCGGGACCGCCGTCGAGGCGTTTGACGAGCTCGGGCAACTCGGCAAGCGTGCCGATCGCGCCTTGCGCATCGGGGCGCGTGACACGGGCGAACACGCCGACCGGCGTCTCCGGCGAGCGGCCGGCGGCCAGAAGACCCTCGCGCACCGTGGGTGCTGCGGTCATGCCCATATAGACGACGACCGTCATCCTGGTGTCGGTCAGCGTCGACCAGTCCACGGTCTCGGCATCGCGCGCCTTGTGCGCGGTGACGAAGGTGATGCGAAGCGCTTCGTGACGATAGGTGAGCGGCACCTCGAAATCCGCAGCGGCGCCGAGACCAGCGGTAATGCCGGGCACGATGGAATAGGCGACGCCCGCTGCGCGCAGCGCTTCGACTTCCTCGCCGCCGCGGCCGAATACGAAGGAATCGCCACCCTTCAGGCGCACCACACGCTGGCCGGACTGCGCGGCCTCGATCATCAATTTGTTGATGGCGTCCTGGCCGATGCCGGGCTTGCCGACGCGGCGGCCGACCGGAATGCGCGCCGTGTCGCGACGGATACGATCGAGGATTTCAGGTGACACCAGCTCGTCATAGAAAACGACGTCGGCATCCTGGAGCGCGCGCAGCGCCTTGATGGTGAGGAGATCGGGATCGCCGGGGCCGGCGCCGACCAGCGCGACGTTCCCCGCCGGCTTGTCCGCCAGCGCGAATGCGGAGGGATCGGCGATGGCCTTGAGCGCGGCTTCTGCTTCGGCCTTTCGGCCTGCAAGCACCAGCGCGCCAATTGGACCATCGATCACGCGCTCCCAGAAGCGGCGGCGCAGCGGAAACTCGGCAATCGCGGCATGAATGGATTTGCGGAAGCCGCCGATGAATTCGGCGAGATCGCCAATTCTGGCGGGCAGCAGCGCTTCGATCTTCTCGCGCACGCGCCGCGCCACGACCGGCGAGGCGCCACCCGTGCCGACGGCCACCACGACGTCGCCGCGGTCGACGATCGCGGGGAAGATGAAGCTCGAATGTTCGAGATCGTCCATGACGTTGACGGGCAGCCCGAGCGACCGCGCGCGCGCCGACATCGCCACGCCAATGTCACCCGCGCCTGCGCATACTATGGCGATGACGCCGGTCAGATCAGCGGTCAGCGGATCGCCGGCAAGAAAGGTTACGCGTTGCGCATCATCAGCGCCGACGCCGCTGAGGTCGTGATTGCCGTCCGTCGCATGCACGCGGATACGCGCGCCGGCGGCCGCGAGCACGCGCAATTTGGCGCGCAGCAGCTCGCCGGCGCCGATGAGGACCACCGGACCGGTCTTGATGTCGAGGAACACCGGCAAGAAGCGCATACGGTACTCGCTTCCCCAATTACGGGGTTGACTGGAATTATTTTCTATATATGTCTCATTTCGAGCGCGCAAAGAGAAAATTTTTTCTTCTCTCCCGCGCCGCAACTATAGAATTTTCGCCTCCAAACGCAAAGTGGCAGAGATGCATCTTCTCAAGGACGATTCCGCAGCTGTCGGAGTGAGCAGCCCGGCCCTCATCGGGCGCGTCGGCGCGCAAGAATTTTCTGCAGATCTTCCGCCCAGCATGGACCATCTCGACCAGTTGGAAGCGCAGAGCATCTATATCTTCCGCGAGGCCTTCGCCCGGTTGAAGAAGATCGCTCTGCTGTGGTCGCTGGGCAAAGACTCCAACGTCATGATTTGGCTTGCGCGGAAGGCCTTCTTTGGCCGCATGCCGTTCCCCGCCCTGCATGTCGACACCGGCAAGAAGTTTCCGGAGATGTATCGCTTCCGCGATCATTACGGAAAGGAATGGGATCTCGACCTGCGCGTCGAGCCCTGCCCGCCCATCGATGCCGTCGATCCGACGCTGCCGCCTGCCGCACGCTCGGCCGCGCGCAAGACCGAAGGCCTCAAGATGGCACTCGCCAAATTTGGCTTCGACGGTCTGATCGCCGGCATCCGCCGCGACGAGGAGGCGACGCGCGCCAAGGAGCGCGTGTTCTCGCCGCGCGGCCTGGAGGGCAATTGGGACGTACGCGACCAGCCGCCGGAGTTCTGGGACCATTTCAACGCCTCGCCGCCGCAGGGCGCCCATTTGCGCATCCACCCGATCCTGCATTGGACCGAGGCCGACATCTGGGCCTACACCAAGCGCGAGAACATCCCGATCATTCCGCTGTATCTTGCCAAGGACGGCAAGCGCTATCGCTCGCTGGGTGATCAGGACATCACCAATCCGGTGAATTCGACTGCGTCGAACATCGACGAGATCCTGATCGAGCTCGAACAGACCAAGGTGCCGGAGCGCGCGGGCCGTGCGCTCGACCACGAGACCGAGGACGCCTTCGAGCGTCTGCGCGTCGCCGGCTATCTCTGATCCCTGAGGACGCAACGCGGCTATGAACATGATCGTCACTTCTGCTACGCCGGCAACTCCGAACGGCACCACGCGTCCGCAGGTCCGCATCGTCATCGTCGGCCATGTCGACCACGGCAAGTCGACGCTGGTCGGCCGCCTCCTGCATGAGACCGGCAGCCTGCCCGAGGGCAAGCTCGAGATGCTCAAGGCCGTGAGTGTGCGGCGCGGCATGCCCTTCGAATGGTCGTTCCTGCTCGACGCCCTCCAGACCGAGCGCGACCAGGGCATCACCATCGACACGACGCAGATCCGCTTCCGCACCAATTCGCGCGACATCGTGCTGATCGACGCGCCCGGCCACGCGGAATTCCTGCGCAACATGATCACCGGCGCCTCGCAGGCCGACGGCGCGGTGCTGATCATCGATGCGCTCGAAGGCGTGCGCGACCAGACCCGCCGGCACGGCTATCTCCTGCATCTGCTCGGCGTGAAGCAGGTCGCGATCGTCGTCAACAAGATGGACCGCGTCGATTTCAGCGCCGATCGCTTCAAGGAGATCAGCGACGAGATTTCAGCGCATCTGAAGGGCCTCGGCGTGACGCCGACGGCAGTGATCCCGATATCGGCTCGCGACGGCGACGGTGTCGCGGAGCGAACCGACCGCATCGGCTGGTACAAGGGCCCGACCGTCGTCGAGGCGCTCGATCATCTCGAGCCGGCGCGGCCGCTGGAGACGCTGGCGCTGCGCCTGCCCGTGCAGGCGATCTACAAGTTCGACGATCGCCGCATCGTGGCGGGCCGCATCGAATCCGGCAGCCTGAAAGCCGGAGACGAGATCGTGATCATGCCGGCCGGCAAGATCGCCAAGATCAAGACCGTCGAGAGCTGGCCGGTGACGCCGGTCGCCACCCGCCAGGGCGCGGGCCGCTCGGTCGGCATCACGCTCGACCGCGAGCTGTTCGTCGAGCGCGGCGACATCATCGCGCATGCCGGCGCCGCGCCGCGTGAGACGCGGCGTCTGCGCGCGCGCATCTTCTGGCTGCACGACAAGCCGCTCGCCAAGGGCGATCAGCTCCTGGTGCGCTGCGGGCCGAAGGAAAGCCGCGCCACGGTCGTTGCGATCGAGAAGGCGGTCGACCCCGGCGAGCTCGAGAGCAGCGAGAACAAGGCGATCGGCCGCAACCATGTCGGCGAGATCGATATTTCGCTTTCGAATCCGATTGCCACCGATCCCTATACCGAGAACCCGCGCACCGGGCGGCTGGTGATCGAAGTCTCAGGGCGCATCGCCGGCGGCGGCCTCGTGCTGTCGGTCGATGCCGGCCAGCGCGCCGTGCCGGTCGACATCGTGCCGGTGGAATCCGCACTCCGTCCCGACGAGCGCTCCGCGCGCTATCAGCACAACGGCGCCGTGGTCTGGCTCACCGGCCTTCCCGCCTCCGGCAAGTCGACGCTGGCAAAGGCACTGGAGCGGCGTCTGTTCACGAATGGCGGCTCGCCGATCCTGCTCGACGGCGACACGCTGCGCGCTGGCCTGAACAGCGATCTCGGCTTCTCCGCCGCCGATCGCAGCGAGAACATCCGGCGGCTTGCGGAAGTCGCGACGCATCTTGCTCGCAACGGTCACATCGCGATCGTCGCCGCCGTCTCGCCCGCGCGCGAGGACCGCGCCACCGCGCGCCGCATCGCCGACACGACGTTCCGCGAGATCTACGTCGCGACGCCCGCCGAAGTCTGCGAGAGCCGTGATCCCAAGGGCCACTACGCCAAAGCCCGCTCCGGCGCGCTTCAGTCGTTCACCGGCATCGGCAACGACTACCAGCCGCCGCAAGGCGCCGAGCTGAGCATCGACACCTCGACGCGTACGGTCGCGGATGCGACGGACGCGATCGAGCAGATGCTGAAGGCAAGCGGCGTGCTGTTCGACGAGGTCGTCGACCTCGCCGCGAATATTTGAGCCTGTCCTATTTCTCCAAGTCGTCGCCCGGCTTGCCGCCTTCGCTGAAGCTTCGGCGAGCAGAGTTCGCGAGCCTCGTCGGAGCCTTGGCGGAGACGGGACCGGGCGACCCAGTATTCCAGAGACAGCGATGGGATACGGAGAAGCGGCAGCGGCCTGGATTCCCCGCCTTCGCGGGGAATGACAACGGTGCGTGGGGCACCCACCTCATCTTGACATTTTGACAGACCTTTAGGGGTCTTCTCACGGCCCCAGTTTTGAGGCTAATAGGGCCTCGAAAGCCGCCCTTTATGGGCGCATTTTGCTGCCGACGGGTCAAAGGCAGCCAAAAAACGCCATTTCCAACAAGAAAGCCCCTCATGAAACGCCACGACGCCCATGGTTTGAAGATCGCCCCTGTTCTCTTCGACTTCATCGCGAAGGAAGCGGCCCCGAAGACCGGGATCGCGCCGGACGCATTCTGGGCTGGGCTTGCCGCGATCGTGAAGGATCTGGGTCCCAAGAACCGCGCGCTGCTCGCGGTTCGCGACAGCTTGCAGGCCAAGATCGACGACTGGCACCGCGCGAACAAAGGCAAGCCATTCGACATCAATGCCTATACCGCCTTCCTGAAGGAGATCGGCTATCTCTTGCCCGAGCCTGCGACGCAGAAGGTCGAGACCGCTGATGTCGACGAGGAGATCGGCAAGATCTGCGGGCCTCAGCTCGTCGTGCCTCTCACCAATGCGCGCTACGCGCTGAACGCAGCGAATGCGCGCTGGGGCTCGCTCTACGACGCCTTCTACGGCACCGATACGATCCCGCATGACGCTGCCGATACCGCCAAGGGCTACAGCAAAGCGCGCGGCGACAAGGTCATCGCGAAAGCGAAGGCATTCCTCGACGCCGCCGTGCCGCTCGCGACCGGCAGCCACACCGACGTCACCGCCTATAGCGTGGTCGCTGGCCAGCTTGCGGTGAAGCTGAAGAGCGGCAACGCCACCGCGCTGAAGAACGCCGCGCAATTCGCGGGCTTCCGGAGCGAGGCGGCGGCGCCGTCCGCAGTGCTGCTCGTGAACAATGGCCTGCATGTCGAGGTGAAGATCGACCGCAGCAACACGATCGGCAAGGACGATCCGGCCGGGGTTGCCGACATGATCATGGAGGCCGCCGTCTCCACCATCCTCGACATGGAAGACTCCGTCGCCGCGGTCGATGCCGAGGACAAGGTGCTGGTCTACCGCAACACGCTCGGGCTGATGAACGGCACGCTGTCGGCAGATTTCGAGAAGGGCGGGAAGACACTGACCCGCGCACTCAACACCGACCGCAGCTACAAGACGCCGGACGGCAAGGGCGAGGTGAAGCTGCACGGCCGCAGCCTGCTCCTGATCCGCAATTGCGGTCACCACATGTTCACCGATGCGGTGCTCGACGAGACCGGCGAGGAGATTCCGGAAGGCCTGCTAGATGCAGCCGTCACCGGCCTGCTCGCGATCCACGACCTCAAGGGTCTTTCCAAGAGCAAGAACAGCCGCACCGGCTCGGTCTACATCGTCAAGCCGAAGATGCACGGCCCCGACGAGGTCGCGCTGACCTGCGAGATCTTCGGCCGCGTCGAGCAGATGCTGGGACTGCCGGAGAACACGCTCAAGGTCGGCATCATGGACGAGGAGCGGCGCACCACCGTCAATCTCAAGGCCTGCATCCAGCAGGCCTCCAGGCGCATCGTCTTCATCAACACCGGCTTCCTCGACCGCACCGGCGACGAGATCCACACCTCGATGGAAGCGGGGCCGATGATCCGCAAGAACGAGATGAAGGCGCAGGCATGGATCAAGGCCTATGAGGACTGGAACGTCGACATGGGGCTGATCGACGGCCTGCCCGGCCACGCCCAGATCGGCAAGGGCATGTGGGCGGCGCCCGACAAGATGGCGGACATGCTGCAACAGAAGCTCGCCCATCCGCAGGCCGGCGCCACCACCGCCTGGGTGCCCTCGCCGACGGCGGCGACGCTGCACGCGCTGCACTACCATCAGGTCAACGTCATCGCGCGCCAGCAGGAGCTCACCAAGGGCGGGCCGCGCGCAAAACTCTCCGACATCCTCACCATTCCGGTGTCGAAGTCGAACTGGGCGCCCGATGACGTCAAGCAGGAGATCGACAACAACTGCCAGGGCATTCTGGGCTATGTGGTGCGCTGGATCGACCAGGGCGTCGGCTGCTCCAAGGTCCCTGACATCCACGACGTCGGGCTGATGGAAGACCGCGCCACCTTGCGCATCTCGAGCCAGCATCTCGCCAACTGGCTGCACCAGGGCGTCATCACCGAAGCGCAGGTGATGGAATCGCTCAAGCGCATGGCCGTCGTCGTCGACAAGCAGAATGCCGGTGACCCGCTCTACAAGCCGATGGCGCCGTCGTTCGACGGCGTCGCCTTCAAGGCCGCCTGCGACCTCGTCTTCAAGGGCCGCACGCAGCCGAACGGCTACACCGAATACATCCTCACCGCACGCCGCCGCGAGGCGAAGGCCGCCGGTTAATTGCGGCTGGCCGGTCTGACGTCAAAAGCCCCGGTCCGCGCCGGGGCTTTTTTGCGAGATCCGTAGATGGATAACGGGCCCCGCTAAAACACCGTGAGGTACTTCAACAGCGAGACGATGCCGATGATGATGACGATGACGCGCGCGATCTGCTTGGCGCGGCCGTCCATCGGCAGCATGTTGATGAGATAAAGAACGAGGATGACGACGAGAAAGGTGACGAGTACGCCAACGAGCATCGGAAGGCCCCCTTCAGGCAAATTGCTAACGAACTCCTAACGCCGCGCCCGCCCTTCGGTTCCATTCAAGCAACCCGTTGCAACTTCTAGTAAATACGTACTTCTACCGGCCGAGCTACTGATTAAAACTTTACCCTTTTCCTTCCAAATGCCGAAGCGCTTGCGCCGCGCCGCAGGCGGGCATTGCCGATTTGAAGGCCGCTCCTTCCTGATTCGATTGTCGGGGCGCTGCTTTCCGAGCTTTGAAATAGGAATTGGGGGACTTCGATGCTCAATCGTCTGACCGTATCCGTGCTGCTCAAGGCGGTGATCGCGATCACGTCGGTCTGCGTGGTGATTGCACTGTCCCTCACCGCCCTCGAGTCATGGGAGCGTCTCAGGACCGCAAACCGCATCTCGCGGATTGCCGACGCGTCCGCCGATCTCTTCAAGGCGATGCACAATCTGCGCACCGACCGCTCGACGACCTCGCGGCTCCTCAACGCGACGGAGCCGATGGACGCCGAGATCGACAAATACCTGCGCGACTTGCGTGAGGCCGAGATGCCGGCGATGGCACGCGCGCTCGAGCTGCTGCCGACCATGGACTTCCCGCAATCGACGACGCTGGTGCCCGAGCTTGCCCGCCTGTTCAAGCTGCTCGGCGACGAGCAGAAGCAATTCTGGGACGAGGTGGTGAAGCCGAAGGAGCAGCGCCGGACAAGCCTCGCCAAGGAATATATGGAGACGACGCAGGGCCTGTTGGAGACGCTCGACAAGACCTCCAATATCCTCGTCGCCAGCGTCAATCACCAGGATGCAATGATCGACCAGTTGCTGGCGATCAAGCAGAATGCCTGGCTGCTTCGCAACACCGGTGGCGAGGCGTCGCTGATCGTCTCCAACGGCATCGGCGCCGGCCGTCTCGCGCCCGAGACGCGCATCGCCTACATCCAATATGTCGGCGGCATCGCCGCGACGTGGAAAGCGCTGGATTTATCGACCTCCGGCATGCAATTGCCGCCGGCACTCGTCTCGGCGATGACCGCTGCCAAGGCCGCCTATTTCGATCCCGATTACCTCGCGCTGCGCGATCGTCTCGCGAACGCGGCGGCCAATGGCGAGAAGCCCGAACTAACCGCAAATCAGTGGACGCAGGCCACGGTGGCGCGGCTCGCGAGCGCCGTCGTCGTTGCCGAAGCCGCGCTCGACGCCGCCAAGAGCCATACACTGGAGCAGCGCATCGCAGCCCAGCGCGCACTGATCGTGCAGCTCACGCTCCTGGTGCTGGCCTTGGCACTGACCGCCGGAGCGATCATGCTCGTCACCCGCCGTGTCATCACGCCGCTGGTCAATATTCGCGATGCCATGCTGAAGGTCGCCGGCGGCGATCTCGCCGTCGATAGCGGCTATCTCGACCGGCAGGACGAGATCGGCGCGCTCGCCGGCGCGCTGGAAACCTTCAAGCAGCAGGCCAATGACAAGCTGAACATCGAGGCGCAGGAGCGCGAGCGCAATGCAGGTGCCGCGGCACGTCAACGCGCGGTCGAAACCTATGTCGGCGAGTTCGAGGGCGTCATCCGCAAGACACTTGGCGAGCTGGGTGAGGCTTCCGGAGAAATGCGCAAGACCTCGGGCGATCTCTCGGCCGTCTCACGCCAGACCAACGACCGCGTCCAGGTCGCCGGCAAGGCCTCGGGTGACGCCTCGATGAGCGTGGACAGCGTGGCGGCAGCGGCCGAGGAGCTCAGCGCCTCGATCAACGACATCAGCCAGCAGGCGGCGCACGCCGCGGGCATCGCCAGCCGCGCGGTCAGCCAGGCGCGGGAGACCGACGGCACCGTGCAGGGCCTTGCCAAATCCGCCGGACGCATCGGTGAGGTTGTCGGGTTGATCAACACCATTGCCGCGCAAACCAACCTGCTCGCGCTCAATGCGACCATCGAAGCCGCCCGCGCCGGTGAAGCCGGCCGCGGCTTTGCCGTGGTTGCCTCCGAAGTGAAGTCGCTGGCGAGCCAGACCGCCAAGGCGACGGAGGAGATCTCCGAGCAGATCTCCGACATCCAGAAGGTCGCGGGCGATGCCATCAATGCCATCCAGGCAATCGGTGGCATCATTGGCGAGGTCAACGAGGTCGCGACCGCGATTGCCACCGCCGTCCAGCAGCAGGGCGCGGCGACGCAGGAGATCACACGCAGCACGCAATTTGCCGCGCAAGGCACCAGGAACGTCTCGGACAATATCACGGGCGTGAAGGCCGATGCGGATGCCGCCGCGGCCGCAGCCGACAATGTCAAGCACGCCTCGGAAACGCTGGAGACCCAGAGCCGTCAGCTCGGCCACCAGGTCACCGACTTCCTCGGCAAGATCCGCGCGGCGTAGGCTGCGCACTCGATGTCGTTCATTGCCGTCATTGCGAGGAGCGAAGCGACGAAGCAATCCGGAATCCCGCCGCGGAGACATTCTGGATTGCTTCGCTTCGCTCGCAATGACGGGATTGGGGCAGGGATGATCCCACAAGCCGGGGCGTGCCAACAAAAATGTCGAAAACAACCCCATGCAAAGTAGCCGGGACCTCTCAAACGACGCCAGGGGCGTTTAACGCGTCGGGCAAATCAGAGGGGAGATCCATCATCGCGCCCTCGCCGGGCACGAGACCAGCCCAGCGCGCCGATATCGGCACTACTCCCGCGCCACCACGGGCAAGTGGCGGAATTTCGCCCGCACGGAATCCGGCAGCGGCGAGAAGTTCATGGTGACGCCACGCCTGTCGCTGGCGTTGCGATTGGCGACCACCAATCCGCCGGGGCTCGCGACGATATCGCCCTTGCGCAAGGTCGGATCGTCCGTGACCTTGACCGCGGCGAGGCCGACGGAATCCTTGCCGTTGCAAGTACAGCCCGCGACGAGCTCGTTGCGGTAGCGGTAGGCATTCGGCAGGTCGGAATAGTCCTGCCCGGTTTCCGTAACCGCCTCGTCGATGTCGCTGCCATAGACCAGCGTAGTTTCGGCTGAGGGGCAGAAGCTGTTGCAGCTCTGCGCCTTGCTCTCGCTGTCGTTGCCTTGCGCCGGAAAGTGGCGTCCATCGCAGGTGCGCACGCACCAGGCCTGCCCGCCGCCATAGGAACGCACCCGCGGCGCCTCGTAGCGCGGCATGTCGTCGGTGGGGAACGGCATCCTGATCTGTGGCGGCGGCCGGGCGCCGAACGCACCAAACAGCGCCGAGAGGAAATCCTCCGCGCGCGCCGACGACGTCAGCGCCAGGCTGAGCGAAGCGAACAGCAACACCGCCGCGCCGCCGGCCACTTTGACTGTCGAACGCCCGATCATGTTACCTCGGCGCCGAACTGTTCAGGGAGACAGGCGAAAGATTGAGCGCCTGGCGTCCCGAGGCCAGTGTCGCCGCGGCCGGGCGCGCCGCTTTGCGCGACTGATCGCCGCCACGCGCCAGCAGCGGCGCGTTCTTCGGGAGCACCACGACCCTGGTGCCGATATTGACCCGGTTGAAGAGATCGACGACGTCCTCGTTGGTCATGCGGATGCAGCCCGAGGAGACGAACTTCCCGATCGTGGTGGGGTCATTGGTGCCGTGGATGCGATACTCGCTCGCGCCCAGATACATCGCACGCGCGCCGAGCGGATTGCCGAGGCCGCCAGCGACGAAGCGCGGCAGATAGGGCTGGCGCGCGATCATCTCCGCCGGCGGATGCCAATCCGGCCATTCCGCCTTGCGGCTGATCGCCTGCACGCCGGACCAGGTGAAGCCGTCGCGCCCGACACCGACACCGTAGCGGATGGCGCGGCCCTGGCCGAGCACGTAGTAGAGCACGGTATTGCCGGTATCGATCACGATCGTCCCGGCCGGCTGGCTGCCGTCGAAGCTGACGATCTGCCGGCGCAGCCGCTCGGGCAGGACGGAATCGTCCGAGGCGACCGGATCATCCGAGGCCTGCGGCTGCCCGGTTACATAGCCTCGCGCATAACCCTGCGGAAAAGCCTGCGGCTGCATTGGCATAAAGCCGAGCGTCTGCGCGCTCGCGGTATCGAGTGGCATCGACAGCAATGCTGACGCAAAGGCAAACGCGGTGAAGGCGCGCGGCGAAGGCCGGCGGTGGGATGCAGATAACTGTGTCATGTGCTGCCCCGTTTGAATCCAAGTGCATCAGGGTGATGCGCTGGCCGAACAAACGCGCTTGCGACGACTCAAGTTCCGCGCGCTCGCGCAGCCGGCCGGTCACAGTCAAGCGAAGGCAACTTCACGAGTCCGCGACGGAACCTTCCAGTCAGAGGCACGTTCTTCAGCAGTCTTGCGCGCGCGGAGCGTGAGCTTCGTGCGGGAGAATGGCTGTGCACGTCCTTCCCGGTGAACGTCTGCTTTCCAACGACAGCGAAGGCGCACCGCTTCCCGACAGCAAAAGCGACCTGCCGCCGGTGATCCGGCGCACCGAGTTCGTTGCCTTCTCGCTCGCTTGTATGCTTCTGATCGCGGTCGTGGCCGTGCTCTATGTCGGCAAGCCGTTCTTCCTTCCCGTCGTGATGGCCTTCGTCACCGGCACCATGCTGTCGCCGGCGGCAACGTCACTGGAACGGCAACGGGTGCCACGTGCGCTGGCCGCTGTGCTGATCGTGGTCACGGTCACCGCGATGGTCACCTTCGTCGTCGCCCTGATCGCTTCGCCGGTCATGGAATGGAGCACCCGCCTGCCGGAGCTCGGCGCACGGCTCAAGGACAAGCTGCATTTGTTCGACCGGCCGCTGGCACTGTGGCAGGAGCTGCAAGCAATGGTCGGCGGTTCGGAAGGCCTGCCGAGCTTCCAGATGCCGAAATTCGAATGGGTGCAGCCGACCCTGGAATTCCTGTCGCCGACCTTCACCGAATTCCTGCTGTTCTTCGCGACCCTGATCCTGTTCATCGCAAGCTGGCGCGACCTGAGGCGCGCGCTGATCATGACCTTCAGCGATCGCGACGCGCGGCTGCGCACCTTACGGATCCTCAACGAGATCGAGGTCCATCTCGGCAACTATCTCGTGACGGTGACGGTCATCAATATCGGCGTCGGCATCGCCACCGGGATCGTCTGTGCGCTGACCGGCATGCCCAATCCGGCCGGGCTCGGCGCGCTGGCGGCGGCGCTGAACTTCATCCCGATCATCGGACCGATCGCGATGTTCGTCGTGCTGGTCGTGGTCGGCCTGATCGCCTTTCCGACCCTCGGCAGCGGATTGATGGCAGCGGTCGCTTTCGGCGGCCTCACCTTCCTGGAGGGACATTTCGTCACGCCCACCATCATCGGCCGGCGGCTGGCACTGAATGCACTGGCGGTATTCCTCGCGCTCGCCTTCTGGACCTGGCTGTGGGGGCCGATGGGGGCCTTCTTGTCATCGCCGCTTCTGATCGTCGCGCTCATTCTGAAAGAGCATCTCCTTCCTCCCGATGCGCCGCAACTACCAGGCGACTGAGTGGTTTCCACAAGGGGAACTTCCGTCACGGCGGAACGTTTTTCCGGCTAGCTCACCGCCAACGATCCGGAGCTTTCGATGTCAATGACCAATGCCGAAACAGGAATGAAAGACTGGACCGACAAGGCCACCCGCGAACGCCTCGAAAAGGATGTCCTAGCCGTGAAAAACGATATCGCCGCCCTCACCGAACAGATCACTGACGCCCTCAATACCTTTGCCAACTCCGCGGGCAAGCAAGCCCGGCGCGGCTACAAGCAGGCGCGCCAGCAGATGGATTCGGCCATGGATGATGCCTCCGAGCGCGGCAGCGCGATGATGGATGCGGCACAGGACGCAGCGACCTCGCTGGAGGAAACGCTCGAGGATGCGATCACGCAGCGCCCGCTCGCGACCGTGGGTATTGCGCTCGGTATCGGCTTCCTGATCGGCATTGCCTGGCGCCGCTAAAAGCCGAGACCACGAAGAGGACCGAACTTCATCGCCGTGCTGGCGGGAGGGATTGAGGAGCGAGGGCGATGTTTCAGCGGATAATCGATGGCATCAGTGCCTCGACGGGTAGGACCCTGCGGCTGACCTCGCTTGCGGCAGCCGCAGCGCTTGCGCTCTTCATCACCACGGCATTTCTCTGCGCCGCAGTCTTCATCCTTGTGCTGCAAAACTATGGTCCGGTGCAGGCATGCCTCGCCGGGGCCGGCGTGTTCTTCCTGCTCACGCTGGCCGCCGCCGGCAGCTACATCGCCTACAAGCGAGAGACCGAGAAGCGCGCGCGACAGGCAGCGGAAAAAGCCGCGCGATCCGCAGCCCAAAGCATGCTGTCCGATCCGATGCTGATCGCAACGGGCTTGCAGATCGTCCGCGCCATCGGCGTCAAGCGGCTGCTTCCCATCCTTGCGATCGGCGGCGTGGCGCTCGGCATCATGGCAAGCCGGGCCGGGACACCCGAAGAGGAGGCCTCGCCCGAGCCGGCCGAATAATTATCGGGCAAAATTCGAACTGATCAGGTCACGCAACGGCCGGGCTGGAGCAGCTTTGCGATTTCGGTCAGCGAGCTGACGACGGGCTCGCAGGCGACCGTGGGCTTGCGCCCCTGCTTTTGCAGCAAGACGGGCGGCTTGGCATGGCTGGCATTGCCGGTCTCGATCGTCGCGGGAACACGCAGCAGCACTGACGTATCGGCGAGATCGTTGAGACGCATCGACACGGTGCGGGTCGCAACGGCCGCGGGCCTCGGATTGGCGATGCGGTCGGCCTTGCCGGCGCGATTGACGATGTGGCCCGGCTCGTCGGCGACGGCCTGCCAGCGCTGCACGAGATCGTGGCCCGACGCCAGCTGCACGGCACCAACCGTCAACGAGATGGCGACCGCGCCTAAAAACGCTTTGCTGATCTGTGACATGGTTGTTCGTCCCTCGCCCCATGGCGATCACTGGAACAACGCTGCCGGATTGTCAGGGGTTCTCAGGCGTCACGATCACTTAACCGTGTGCGAAAAAGAGACAGGCAAGAGAAATACTGGGATCAAAAATAATTTGCGGCGCCCTGGAACGACTCTTGTGCGCCGGAGTCATCATGGCAGCCGGTTATTCCCCCCTGCCCCATAAACCGGCGACGTAGGGCGCGACTGTGGTGATGCCAGTCGCGCCTTACTTTTTTCTGCGGAAAACCTGGATAGTCAGCTCGTCTCGATCGGGCGATTTGATCGCGTGGCTCGATCAGGTGACTTGATCAGGTGACTTGATCAGGTGACTTGATCAGGTGACTTGCCGGGCAACGTCGCCGACGTCGAATGGACGGTCATTTCCAAGCGACGTGGCAGTGAGGACCGTGGCTGTGAAGCAGGGCGGCCAAGCCTGAGAACGCACACACTCGCATGCAATCATCCGGCTAGCGCTGGGAAGCCAAGACGGCCGCCCCGCTATTCCTGCCAAGGTCAGGGAGAAGCAGGTTCTCTTCGGGTGGCGCTGGTGAATCCGCCGGCCATTGCGGGTAGACAAGCGCACTCCCTGTAGTTGCGCTTGTATTTACATACACGTCAAGACATTAACGCGCGTTGAAGCGGACCATTCAAATCGCGCGCGACACAACCAATGATGCGCGGCAAGTTGCCGCATACGCGAAACAGGCGAGTCACCGGCTCGCTGATCAGGCTGCGCCGGGCCGCGCTGTACCTGCCAGCCACTCGCGCCCTTCCGAATAAAGCTTCTCGACCTCGGCGCCGGTCAGGCCGGGCATGTCGCGCTTGACCTTGTAGCCGATCAACTCCTGCATGTAGCCGAGGTGGCAGTAGCCTTCGGGAAGCGCAGCCAAACGCGCCGCGTCGAGCCGGAGGACCGCGGCGGGATCGACCGGATCGAGCCGGTCCTTTTCATAGATCGGCTGGCGGCGAACGATGCCCCATTTGCCCTGCCGCTTCTCCAGGAAGTCGTAGAAGCGCCCGGTGCAGACCACGTCGCAGACGACATCGTGGACCGGCGCCCGCTGCGAGATCGTCATCTTGGTCTGCGCGATGGCGCGCTCGCCGGCGAGATCGATGCTGGTGCCACCGAGGAAGTGCAGGATGCGCACGCCCTTGGCAAAGCCTTCGCGGCTCACCCGGATGAAGTCCGCAGCCGGCCCCTGAAACCAGGTCGCCGACATCCACCCCTCCGCGTGCCAGACGGTCGCAAAGCGCTCCCAGTCGCCGGCGTCGCGCCAGACCACCCAGTTCTCGAGAAGGTCGCGGATGGCGAGACGATCGAGCAGCGACTGATCGAGCATGGGCTAATTCTCCGGACAGACGCGGCCGCCTCGCGACCGTTTCCATCACCTATGGAGGACGAATTCCGCGGGCCGTCAAGCGCGCCGGCCGAACAACAAAAATCCGGCGCACCCCTTGTCGGCGCGCCGGATCGGTTCGTCATTACTTTCTATGTCTTACGCCGCGGGCGCCTTCGTCAGGCCGCCGGCGCTTTGGGCGTGCGGTTGCGCGAGTTGCGCTGGAAGAACAGCGCCTGGCTCGCCACCGCCGAGACCATCGCGGGCTGGAACGGCTTTGAGATCAGGAACGCCGGCTCCGGCCGCTCGCCGGTGAGGAAGCGCTCCGGGTAAGCGGTGATGAACACCACCGGCACCTCGAAGCTGCGCAAGAGCTCGTTGACCGCATCGAGGCCCGAGGAGCCGTCGGCAAGCTGGATGTCGGCGAGGATCAGGCCGGGCCGCTTGTTCTTGGCGAGCGCGACCGCATCCGCATGGGTGCGGGCGACGCCGACAACGTTGTGACCGAGATTCTTCACGAGGCTCTCGAGGTCCATGGCGATGAAGGTCTCGTCCTCGATGATCAGCACATCGGTCGCAATCTCGGCCGCCATCTCGCGGCCTGCAGCGTCCGCGAGCCTGCGCGTCTCGCCGACGTCGGTGCCGAGGATGAAGGCGACTTCCTCCTCCGAAAATCCCTCGAGCGACAGCAGCAGGAAAGCCTGGCGCGGCAGCGGCGTGATGTTCGACAGCCGCCGCTCCGGCGGCATCGGCAGCGTCGTCACCTCGGCATCATCGTTGAGCGAGACCGAATTCCAGATCTGGGTGAACAGCCGAAACAGGCCGGCGCGCGCTCCGTGGCTCTCGTCGAGCACCGCCGGATCCCCGAGCATGGCTTCCAACATGGCTGCGACATAGGCGTCGCCGGACGGCTGGCTGCCCGTCAGGGCACGCGCGTACCGGCGCAACAACGGCAAGTGTTCAGCAACAAGCTGTGAACGGGACATCCCCACTCCATTCGTCTTCGGGCCAGATATCGGCCAGGGGCGGCCCTGGTTCCCCTGCTGGCGTGACTACGCTTCAACCACAGAAAAGTTCCGGAACGGCTGGAACTTTTTGTGCAACTTCGCATTAGGCCTAACTAGGGAACGGCTCCCGGTTGAGAAAATTTCTCGATTTGACAGTGACTTAACTCGGGGAAACGTGGAACAGGTCATGAAAGATCTCAAATCTCAAGCCAGCAGAAACACGACCCCCGGCAAGGGAGGGCTGACACCGGAGATCCAATCCCGGATCGGCCATCAATTGCGCGCCATGTACGACGACGTCGTGCGGCAGGGGGTCCCCGAGCGGTTCGCCGAGCTGATCAAGAAGCTTGATGCGCCGGGAGGGACACCCCAAGATCAAACCAATGGGGGAACCAACGACAACAATGGGAGGGACTAATGCCTCTCACGGAATCCCTGCGCGACGACATCCTGGCGGCAGTCCCGAGCCTGCGCGCGTTCGCCATCTCACTGAGCGGCAATGCCGACCGTGCCGACGATCTGGTCCAGGAGACGTTGTTGCGCGCACTCGCCAACATCGACTCGTTCCAGCCCGGCTCGAACCTGCCGGCCTGGCTGTTCACCATCCTGCGCAACCTGTTCCGCTCCGACTATCGCAAGCGGCGGCGGGAGGTGGAGGATGCTGAAGGCAACTATGCCAAGACGCTGAAGACCCAGCCGTCGCAGAATGCGCATCTCGAGTTCGAAGAGTTTCGCGCAGCGCTCGACAAGCTGCCACAGGACCAGCGTGAAGCGCTGATCCTCGTCGGTGCGTCCGGCTTCTCCTATGAGGACGCGGCGTCGATCTGCGGCTGCGCGGTGGGCACGATCAAGAGCCGCGTCAACCGCGCGCGCTCGAAGCTCGCAGCACTGCTGTATGTCGACGGCGCCGAAGATTTCGGCCCCGACGAGACCGTGCGCGCCGTGATCGGCGGCAGCGGCGGCTGACGGACAGCTTCGGTCGGAATGATGAACGAGGGGAAGGCGGCCATTTCAATGGCCGCCTTCGCATGCGTGATTTAATGCGCGTGTGCTCTCCCTTCTCCCCTTGTGGGAGAAGGTGACGCGAAGCGCCGGATGAGGGGTTCTATCCGCAAGTTCACACGACAGTTTGACTCGCAGAGAGAACCCCTCATCCGTCGCGCTTACGCGCGCCACCTTCTCCCACAAGGGGAGAAGGTAAGCGAAGATCGCGTCGGCTTCAGCGCGCGGGCCTTACCGGCGCCGAGAATTTTTCCGTGCGGTCGCGCTCGGTCATGTCGACGACGGTCTCCATCGGTGCGGTCAGCTCGTAGACGTAGGACGCATCGGTGAAGTAGCGCTTGGCGGTGCCGCCGAGCGCTTCGGGCGCGACGCGGTCGAGCAGGATGAGGCCGAAATCGGAATCGGCGCGCCGCGTCGCCTCGCTGGTGTTGAACTCCTCCCAGCGGAAATGGAAGACCGTGTCGGGCTCCTCGCCCGTCACCGTCCAGTTCGCGGTGATGTGCGGATGCTTGCCGACCAGCGACAGGCCCTCGTCGGAATGCGAGGCGAGCTCGAAGAACAGCAGCGACAGGCTCTGCGCGGCGCGCGCGCTGACCGCGATGTCGGGCCCGCTGATGGCGATGCGGTCAGCATGCGGAATGGCGCGCGCCTCGAACAGACCCTTCAGCTTCACGCCCTGCCACTGGCTTTCGCTGAGCAGCGAAACGACGTTGGACATCGCGTGGATACGCCCGATCAACAATTCACGCGCGACGTCGATGTCGGAGCCGTGACGCAGCGTTCGCGTCACGATCGACTGGATCACCGCCAAAATGTTCTTCACGCGATGATTCAGCTCGTCGATGACCGCCGTCAGCCGGCGCTCGAATCCGATCCGCACCTGGATTTCGCGGCTGAGCCTCAAGTTGTTGTAGGCGACATAGCCGAACAGGCCGCACACCATCGCCGTGATGGCGAAGCCGATCGCCGCGACGATGACAGCGGTCTGCTCGGCGCGCCGCGCCGAGTTGGTCTTGGCGAAGTAGCTGAGCTGCCAGTCGCGGCCGCCGAAGCTGACCGTGCGCGTCGAGGAGGGCTGTGGACCATCCTGCGAGATGGTCCGCGCGCTGACGACGCCCTGATCGTTGGCGATCAGCTCGCCGCCGGTCGCGCGCGGATCGCGCAATGCGACCGAGAACAGCGACATGTCGTCATTGGTCAGCATCAGCGAGGCGAGCTCGTAGGAAAACGTGATGAACCCGGCAGGCTCCGTCTCGCCTTCCGGAATGACCGGCGCGGCCACGATGATGCCGATGGGTCCGTTCGGACGGAGCAGCGGCACCGGATCGGAGGCGACCGACTTCCTCTCGGCCATGGCGCGCGCCAGCATCGCGCCGCGCACGCCGTCCTGATCGAAGCTGCGACCGGGCAGCACCTTGGTCTCCTCGCTGCGCGGCTCGAGATCCATCAGCACGTTGATCGGCTGGGTGATCTTCGTGGTGTCGAGCGGCGTGTCGTCGTAGTTGCGGATGTGCGGATTGGGAAAGCCGGCAGAGCTGAGCGCCGCCTGCGCCGCGCTCAGCTCCGTCGGCTTGAGACGGGCGATCCAGGAGGCGACCACGAAGTCGGTCTTGAAGGCATAAATGGCCGAGCGCAGCGGCTCCAGCATGTTCGGCTTGATCACGGCGGGCGTGCGGAACAGACCGGAGGCGACGCGCGCCAGAAGCTCGCGCTCGGTCAGGCGGTCCTGCACCAGGCTCGCATGAACGTCGATCGCGCGAGCCAGCGCGATGCGATCGATCGCCAGCTCCTGATCGTGGACGCGATAGGCCGCGAGCCCGGAGAGCAGTATCCCGAGCAGCGCGATAAAACCGATGATAAATCCCAGCCGAACCACTCGTTTACTCAGAAGGTGAGAGGCTGGCGAATAACACGGAGCATCTGAACGCCGCTCGAACGGCCAGTTGCCGAAAGAGAGTGAAACCCCACGGAAGGCGATAATGAAGGAGGAGCCATCGTGACGCAACTTGGGTTGACCGGAATGCTTAATCCGCCAGCCGAGGCATCAGCGCTCCGGGCACCCGAAGTAAGTTAATCATCGTGGCGAACATTGGTTCCGCAGGGACATATTTTGCCGCAGATATTAACGGGCAGACACTAACAGTCGTGTCAGACTTGGCTAATGTCGCCAGGCACCGGACCTGCCCTTCGACCCGTCCTCGTCAGCCCGCCCCTTTCAACCCGCCCTTTTTAACCCGCCTTTGGCCTCGATGAAGCCGATGATGCGGTCGAGTCCCTCGCTCTTCTTCAGGTTGGTCATGACGAAGGGGCGCTCGCCCCGCATCCGCTTCGCATCAAGCTGCATCTTCTCCAGCGAGGCGCCGACATGCGGTGCGAGGTCGATCTTGTTGATAACCAGGAGGTCGGAGCGTGTGATGCCCGGTCCGCCCTTCGACGGGATCTTGTCGCCCGCCGCGACGTCGATGACATAGATGGTGATGTCGGCGAGCTCCGGGGAAAAAGTGGCAGCGAGATTGTCGCCGCCGGACTCGATCAGCACCAGATCGAGTCCGGGAAACTTTGCGCGCATGTCCGCAACCGCCGCCAGATTCATCGAGGCATCCTCGCGGATCGCGGTATGCGGGCAGCCGCCGGTCTCGACGCCGGCGATGCGGTCCGGCGTCAGCGAGCCCGAGCGCACCAGGTATTCCGCGTCCCACTTGGTGTAGATGTCGTTGGTGATCGCCGCGATGTCATAGCGCTCGCGCATGGACTTGCAGAGCAGATCCATCAGCGCCGTCTTGCCCGATCCGACGGGACCGCCGACACCGACACGCAGGGGGCCGTGAGACGTAGCCATTGAGTCTTTCCTATTGTCGTCCTGGCGAAAGCCAGGACCCATTACCACCGAACTCTGTTGCCGCGGCAAACTGGGGCCACAGCCGCGCATAACCACGAGCATTTGTGGTTATGGGTCCTGGCTTTCGCCAGGACGACGGCGGAGTGCGCTGCCCCGCCCTCACGATCTAAACAGCCGCGTATATTGTGTCTCGTGCCGCAGACTTGCGAGATCGGCGCGGAACGTCGCGCTGCCGAGATCGTCAAGGGTCGCGCTCAACGCGCGGGCGGCGGTTGCGGCCACGGCGCCCTCCAGGGCGGCGAGCACACGCTGGCTGTCGGTCTGGCCGAGCGGGATCAGCCGGCTCGCCGCCGAAATCCAGTTCGAGACCAGCGCGTGCAGGAAGGCATGCAGCGTCGGCTCCAGCCGGACGCCATGGGCGCTAGCGACCACGCCGACCGCGACGGGATAGACCAGCGGCCCCGCGCAGGCCGCGACCATCGCATCCAGCCCGTCCGCATTCCAGGCCGCGCGCGCGATGTCGATGAAGGCGCGGCCCTGCGACGTGGTCTCGAGCTGTCGCTCGCGCGAGGGCACGAAGGCGGCCGCAAGCTCCGCGGTGTCACGCAAGCGAGCCTCATCGCCCGCCTCCGCCGCGCGAAACGCCTGCACCAGGAAAATCGCATCGCAAAAGCCCGCGCCGTCGCCGAGCATCGCGTCGAGCCAGTTCGCGAGCGTCGCCGTGTCGATGATGTCGCCCGCCTCCACCGCCCATTCGATGCCGCTGGAGTAGGAGAAACCGCCGACGGGAAACGCTGGCGACAACCACGTCATCAGCCGGTAGAGCGCCGCCGCCTCGCGTTCCGTCAGGCGGCCGGCACCAGCCGGCTCATTTGTGGTCATGAGCATGGCCGTGGCCGTGGTGATGGTCGGGATGGTCGCAATGCTCGTCGTGGTGATGATGGTGACCGTGGTCATGGTGGTCATGCGCAGCATGATCATGGTGGTCATGGTCATGACCGTGATGATCATGGTGATGGTGGCCATGATCATGGCGGTGATGCCCGTGATCATGATGCGCATGGTCATCATGCGCATGGTCATGATGCGCATGATCGTCAGCATGCGCATGAGCGGCATCAGCATAGGCACCACCTTCGGGATCGAAGGGAGCCTCGATCTCGATCACCCGCGCACCCAGCCCCTTCACCATGGCCTCGATCACATGATCCTTTCGGATACGCAGGCTCTTGGCCATGATCTGCGTCGGCAGGTGCCGGTTGCCGAGATGCCAGGCGACGCGGACGAGATGGAGCGGATCGCGGCCGCGGATCTCGAGCAGCGGCTCGGGAGCCGCGACCACCTCGACCAGCCGGCCGTCCTCCAACACCAGCGCATCGCCGCCGCGCAGCGCGACCGCGTTTTCAAGGTCGAGCAGGAATTCGAGCCCGCGCGTGCCGGTCATCGCCATGCGGCGGCGATGCCGATCGTCGAAGTCGAGCACGACCGTATCCGCCGCTGCTTCCGTGAAGCGGTGCTGTCCCCTGACCTGCGTCGCCCGGATCATGCGCTCTATCCTGTTACCTGGTCTCGACCTTTTCCGGCGTGATCACATCGACCTTCGGCGGCGCCGCAAAACACTTCACCGCAACGCGGCCGAACGTCTTCACGTGCTCCATGGCACGATGCGGTACCAGCGCTTCGGCATTTTCCCACTGCTCGACGAACACCATCTTGGTGTGATCGGTGACGCTCTCGTGCAGATCATAGGCGATATTGCCGGGTTCCTTGCGCGTCTCCTTGATGCAGGCGGTGGCCGCTGCAATGAACTCGGCGCGCGTTTCGGGCTTGATGGTCAAGGTGGCAACGACGTAGATCACGAAAAATCCTCCCGGCTTTTCTTTAAGGCTTCAAGATACCGGGCGCGACATTAGACCAAGCGCGACGAGACGCAAAACCGGAAAATCCGCCTTCGGACAGGCGCCGAGGGCGCAACGTTCGACGGTAATTTCAGTACATGAAATACCGCTGCGCCATCGGCAGCACCTCGGCCGGCGCGCAGGTCAGAAGCTCGCCGTCGGCGCGCACCTCGTAGGTCTCCGGATCGACCTCGATGTCAGGCGTGGCGTCGTTGTGGATCATGCTCTTCTTGGAGATCTTGCCGCGGGTGTTCTGGACCGCATAGAGCTTCTTGTCGATGCCGAGCTTTCGCGCGAGGCCGCCGGTGACCGCGGCCTTCGAGGTGAAGACGACGGAGGATGCCGTGCGCGCCTTGCCGAAGGCGCCGAACATCGGCTGATAATGCACCGGCTGCGGCGTCGGGATCGAGGCATTGGGATCGCCCATGGGAGCGGCGGCGATCGTGCCGCCCTTGACGATGCAGTCCGGCTTGACGCCGAAGAACGCCGGCGACCACAGCACGAGATCGGCGAGCTTGCCCTTTTCGACCGAGCCGATCAGCTTTGACACGCCATGGGCGATCGCGGGGTTGATCGTGTACTTGGCGATGTAGCGCTTGACGCGGAAGTTGTCGTTATCCTTGCCCTTGTCCTGTGGCAGTGACCCGCGCTGCTTCTTCATCTTGTCGGCGGTCTGCCAGGTGCGGATGATGACCTCGCCGAGCCGGCCCATGGCCTGCGAGTCCGAGGACATCATCGAGAGCGCGCCGAGGTCGTGCAGGATGTCTTCAGCCGCGATCGTCTCCTTGCGGATCCGGCTCTCGGCAAACGCGAGGTCTTCCGCGATCGAGGGATCGAGATGGTGGCACACCATCAGCATGTCCAGATGCTCGTCGATGGTGTTGCGCGTGAAGGGACGCGTCGGGTTGGTCGAGGACGGCAGCACGTTCTTCAGGCCCGCGACCTTGATGATGTCAGGCGCGTGACCGCCACCGGCACCTTCGGTGTGGAAGGCGTGGATGGTGCGGCCCTTGAAGGCCTTGATCGTATCTTCGACGAAGCCCGACTCGTTCAGCGTGTCGGAATGCAGCATGACCTGGACGTCGTAGTCGTCGGCAACCGACAGGCAGTTGTCGATCGCCGCCGGCGTCGTGCCCCAATCCTCGTGCAGCTTCAGCGCACAGGCGCCGCCCTTGATCATCTCGACCAGCGCGGCGGGCCGCGAGGCATTACCTTTGCCGGAGATTCCGAGATTGACCGGAAATGCGTCGAACGACTGGATCATCCGCGCGATGTGCCACGGCCCCGGCGTGCAGGTGGTGGCGAACGTGCCGTGCGACGGGCCGGTGCCGCCGCCCAGCATCGAGGTGACGCCCGACATCAGCGCGTGCTCGATCTGCTGCGGGCAAATGAAATGGATGTGGCTGTCGAAGCCGCCGGCCGTGAGGATTTTTCCTTCGCCCGCGATCACGTCGGTGCCGGGGCCGATGATGATGGTAACGCCGGGCTGGATATCCGGGTTACCCGCCTTGCCGATCGCGGAGATCATGCCGTCCTTGATCGCGACGTCGGCCTTGACGATGCCCCAGTGGTCGACGATCAGCGCGTTGGTGATGACCGTGTCGGCGGCGCCCTGCTTGTTGGTCACCTGCGACTGCCCCATGCCGTCGCGGATCACCTTGCCGCCACCGAACTTCACCTCCTCGCCATAGGTGGTGAAATCCTTCTCGACCTCGATGATGAGGTCGGTGTCGGCCAGCCGCACCTTGTCGCCGGTGGTCGGGCCGAACATGTCGGCATAGACGGAACGTTTCATCTTGACGGACATCACAAGCCCCGTTTGCGTTTGAATGTTTGGCCGGTCACAGCGAGGCCCTCGCTGCTTTCACGGCATCATCGAATTTCGTATCGAGCCATGGATTGCCGCCGCGGCAGCCGGCGACCACTCGCTCGGCCCAGCCCGTGTAATCGACGAGATCGTCGCGTTCCTCGGGGTTCGGCTCGGCATGAATGCGCGCGCCGATATTGCTGATCTTGTCGGCGATCTTGATCAGCTTTGCGTCGGCGGATTTTTTGGGCGCATCGATCACCTGGCGGCGCCGCCGCTCGGCCTTCGGCAGGCGCATGTCGTCCGTGCACTCGACGACGAGAGAGGCAACGCGGTCGGAAAATTTCGCAGCCAGCTCCTCGCGCGTGGTGTCGGTATCCTCGATGGTGTCGTGCAGCCAGCCGGCGGCGACGAGCTCGGCATCCGCGCCGTCGGTCGCGGTGGCGAGCAGGTTCGCGACCTCGGCGAGGTGATTGACGTAGGGTTCATTGCCACGTCCCTTGCGCGCCATCCCGTTGTGGCGACGGGCAGCGAGCTCGGCGGCTTCGGAGATGAGGCGAACGGGTGACAGCATGCCTCACACCTCCTCGCCATTGGACGCATCGCTCTCTCCGTTCCCTCCCCCCTTGCGGGGGAGGGGCAGGGAGGGGAGTGCACCTTGCTCCGCAGCCTGCAGAATCGTGAGAGCCACGCCCTCCAGATTTTTCATCACGTCGTCATTGGTGAAGCGCAGCACGCGATAGCCGCGCGAGGCGAACCATTGGTCGCGCGCCTCGTCCTTGCGAAGCCGCTCTTCGAATTCATGGCTCTCGCCGTCGACCTCGACGATGAGCTTGCAGGAATGCGCGACGAAGTCGGCAATGTAATTGCCCATTGGCGCCTGCCGGCGAAAGCCGAGGCGAGCCAGCCGATGCGCTTTGAGATGACGCCACAACAGCGTCTCCGCGCGCGTCATCGCACTCCGCAACTGCCTGGCGCGAGTTCTTTGTAACGGAGAGACCTCGTCGTGTGGCATACCCCCCTCCCCGACCCTCCCCCGCAAGGGGGGAGGGAGCCAGACAGATGTGCTCACCTCACTGGATATTGCGGCATCCCAATGCGAGTCCGGACTCTCGGCTAGCAATCCGTCTTCGATCCATTCAGCTCCGCTCTCTCCGTTCCCTCCCCCCTTGCGGGGGAGGGTTAGGGAGGGGGGTGCACCTTGCTCCGTTGGACGACGTATCGTGAAGACAGCGCTCTGAGTGACGTCGACCGCGCCCCGGTTTGCAAGAGCTCGTCGCACGTCGTCGTGCCGAGCCTGGGGCTTACCCCCCTCCCCGGCCCTCCCCCGCAAGGGGGGAGGGAGCGAGACAGTCGTGCTCACCTCACTATTGATCACGGCCCGCATCTCGTCTTAGCGCGCGCTCACAGCTTCCCCATGACGTCGCCGCGGAAGCCGTAGATGGTTTTCTTGCCGGCGAGGGCGACGAGCTGGATGTCGCGGGTCTGGCCGGGCTCGAAGCGGACGGCAGTGCCGGCGGCGATGTCGAGGCGCATGCCGCGGGCTTTCTTGCGATCGAACTTCAAGGCTGGATTAGTTTCGAAGAAATGGTAGTGCGAGCCAACCTGGATCGGACGGTCGCCAGTGTTGGCCACCGTCAGCGTCACGGTCTTGCGGCCGACATTGAGCTCGATCTCGCCGTCCTGGATGAAGAGTTCGCCGGGGATCATGCTCTGCTCCTACCTGATCGGCTCGTGGACGGTGACGAGCTTGGTGCCGTCCGGGAACGTCGCCTCGACCTGGATGTCGTGGATCATCTCGGGAATGCCCGGCATCACCTGCTCGCGGGTCAGCACTTGCGCGCCGGCCTGCATCAACTCCGCCACGGTGCGGCCGTCTCGCGCGCCTTCCAGAATGAAATCGGAGATGATCGCGACCGCCTCCGGGTGATTGAGCTTGACGCCGCGATCGAGCCTGCGCCGCGCGACGATGGCCGCCATCGAAATCAGAAGCTTGTCCTTTTCGCGGGGAGACAGGTTCATGCGAAATCTCTTCCGTTCACGTCATCAATTCAGCCACAGCCGCGGCAGCGCGGCGCCGGTGCGCGCCAGCACCGCCATCATGTCGGCGCGCAAGCGCGCCGCATCTTGGGCACAGAACCGCGCCATTGCAAAGCCATTCCAAGCGGATATCCCGACCTCGCCGGCGAAAGATTCCGAGGCTTCCCTGATGCGCTCGACCAGGGCCTCATCGCCCGGGACGATCAGTGCGGTGCCGATCGCTGCGCCGCCTTTGGCGACGGCAGGACGCGCCAGCTTGGCGCCGATATCGCCGTCGAGCCTGACGGTCTCGGCGAACACCAGCCGGCCGCCGCGGGAGAGGCGCCAGCGGTCGACGAATTCACCCTGCTCCATGCGCTCACCCATCGCGGTGCGTCCGAACACCACGATCTCGCAGAGCAGGAGCGAGGCCGCATCATCGAGCGCGATGTCGAAGCGGCGATGGACACGGGCGCGATCGAACAGGATCGTCTCCTGAGGCAGCCAGCCGAGATGCGCGCCCGCGGCAACCTTCAGGGCAATATTGAGCTCTGCCGCCGCACCGGGCGCGCGATAGACCTTCTCGGCTGCCGCCGTGGTCAGCGTCAGACGCGAGGCCTGGCCCGCCGCGATTTCGATATCAAAGCGGTCTCCGCCGGCAACCCCGCCGGCGGTGTTGACGAACACGCCGGAGAGCCCCTCACCTTCCGGCGAGGGAAAGCGCACGCGCAAGGAGCCAGACTCGTGCAGCGTCCCGCGCCGCGTCACGCCGTCGCGCGAATGCACGTCGAAGCGCACCGCGCCGCGGGCGCGGTTGGCCTCGAACACCATGGATGTGGCTGATAGCTCGCTGCGCATCCGCCTCCCCAGCCGGTCGCGGCAGAATGAAAGGCTTACAGCGCCATCTGGCGGCTGATTTCGCCCGGGTCAAGGTTGGTGCGATCGCAGGTGTATTTCACCGCGCCGCGATCCATCACTGCAAAACTGTCGCCGAGTTCGCACGCAAAGTCGAGATATTGTTCGACCAGCACGATGGCGATGTTGCCGAGATTGCGCAGGTAGGAGATCGCGCGGCCGATGTCCTTGATGATCGAGGGCTGGATACCCTCGGTCGGCTCGTCGAGCAGCAGCAACTTTGGCCGCATCACCAGCGCGCGGCCGATTGCGAGCTGCTGCTGCTGACCGCCGGAGAGGTCGCCGCCACGCCGGCCGAGCATGGATTGCAGCACCGGAAACAGTGAGAACACGTCATCGGGGATGAAGCGCTCGTCGCGCTTGAGCGGGCCGAAGCCGGTCTTGAGGTTTTCCTCGACGGTCAGCAGCGGAAAGATCTCGCGGCCCTGCGGCACGAAACCGATGCCCTGTCTCTTATACAC
>NZ_JBBIAM010000120.1:0-27749 GCF_054185185.1 Bradyrhizobium sp. UFLA05-153 | reverse complement strand
TCTAAGGCGATGCCCTTGTTGCGGGGCATCGCCGCGTCTCGGCAGGCAACGAAAATTATGACGCAGTAGTATTAGCGCAGCGTAACCCGCCTCCTTCTTCAGCGGAGACAAACAGTGGTGGGTTACGCTGCGCTTACCCACCTACGATCATCAGCCCGCGTTAGCCTTCAATCCTGCCGCCGTGATGCCGGCGACGGCGCAGGCTTCGTCATTGTCCGAGGTGTCGCCGGAGACGCCGACGGCACCGAGCAGGGTGGTGCCGTCCTGGATCAGCACGCCGCCGGGGACCGGCACCAGCGCGCCCTTGGCGATGGTGTTTACGGCGTCGATGAAATAGGCCTGCTCCTGGGCGCGCTGGAACAGGGCGCGCGATCCCATGCCCATCGCGAGCGCGCCATAGGCCTTGCCGTGGGCGATCTCCGCGCGCATCAGGCTGGTGCCGTCCTGCGCAGCCGCGAGCTTGAGGACGCCGCGCGCATCCAGGATGGTGACGACAAGCGGTTTCAGCTTCAGCTCCGCGGCCTTCGCGAAGGCGGCGTCGAGGATCTTGCGGGCGGTGTCGAGGGTGAGTTCAGCCATTTGGAATGTCCTTGTGTGGTGAGGTTGTCGGATTTGCGTTGGCGCGATCGAGGCTCATGGCGAGCAGGCGCGCGACATGCAGGGCGTCGCGTTGCGCGCCGTCCTGGATCTGGTGCCGGCAGGAAGTTCCGTCGGCGACCACCAGCGTCGCCTGGTCCGCGCGCCGCACGGCCGGCAGCAGCGACAGCTCGGCCATCTCGATCGAGGCATCGTAAGTGTCCGCGCCATAGCCGAAGGCGCCGGCCATGCCGCAGCAGCTCGATTCGATGGTCTCGACTTTCAGGCCAGGAACGAGGCGCAGCACCTGCTCGACCGGCTTGAACGCGCCAAAGGATTTTTGGTGGCAATGGCCGTGCACGAGCGCCTTCTCGGCGATCGCGCCGAGCGGCAGTTGCAAGCGACCGGCCTCCGCCTCGCGCACCAGAAACTCCTCGAAGGTGAGGGCGTGGGCGCTGACAGCCTTGGCGTCATCGTCCTTGCGCAGCGACAACAGCTCGTCGCGCAGCGTCAACAGGCAGCTCGGCTCGAGCCCGATGATCGGCACGCCCCGCGCGGCAAACGGCGTGAAGCTCTCAACGAGACGGCTGAGCTCGGCCTTCGCTTCGTCGACGAGACCTGCGGACAGGAACGTACGGCCGCAGCAGAGCGGCCGGGTGCCGCTCACGGGCTTTGGCAGATGCACGCGATAGCCGCCAGCGACGAGCACACGCAGCGCGGCGTCGAGGTTTTCCCGCTCATAGATGCGATTGAACGTGTCGGCGAACAGCACGACCTCGCGGCCATCCACAGGTCCGACCGCTTCCGCTGGCGGTGCAAACACATCGCTGCGGAAGGCGGGCAGGGCGCGGCGCGCGCTGATACCTGCAAAACCCTCGAACAGCCTTCGCAGCAGAGCGCTGCGATTGCGCAGGTTCGCAAGCGGCGCGAAGCGCGCGGCAAGGCCGGCATAGCGCGGCAAATAGCCGACCAGCCGGTCGCGCAGCGTCAAACCGCGAGAAGCAACGCGCGCCGCCAGCACCTCGATCTTCATCTTGGCCATGTCGACGCCGGTCGGGCATTCGTGGCGGCAGGCCTTGCAGGAGACGCAGAGCTTCAGCGTCTCCATCATCTCGTCGGAGGAAAGTGCGTTGGGGCCGAGCTGGCCGGAGATCGCGAGCCGTAGCGTATTGGCGCGGCCGCGGGTGACGTCCCTCTCGTTGCGTGTCGCGCGATAGGACGGACACATCACGCCGCCCTCGAGCTTCCGGCAGGCGCCGTTGTTGTTGCACATCTCGACCGCGCCCTGGAAGCCACCGCCCGCACCGGGCCAGGCAGACCAGTCGAGCTTGGTTTTCAGCTCAGTGACGCGATAGTCCGGTCGATAGCGGAACAGCGAGCGGTCGTCCATCCTGGGCGCATCGACGATCTTGCCGGGGTTGAGGACGCCATCTGGATCGAACCGCCGCTTGACCTCCTTGAAGTCGGCGACGAAACGCTCGCCGAACATCGTTTCGTGAAACTCAGAGCGCACGATGCCGTCGCCGTGCTCGCCGGAATGCGAGCCCTTGTACTCGCGCACCATCGCGAATGCCTCTTCGGCGATGGCGCGCATCGCCTTCACGTCCTTCTCCAGCTTGAGGTTCAGGACCGGGCGCACATGCAGACAGCCTTCGGAGGCGTGCGCATACATCGTACCGCTGGTGCCGTGCCTCGCAAAAACCTCGTTCAGCCGCGCGGTGTAGTCGGCGAGATGCGGCAGCGGCACAGCGCAGTCTTCGACGAAGGAGACCGGCTTGCCCTCCTGCTTCATCGACATCATGACGTTGAGGCCGGCAGCGCGGAAATCGGCGATGCCGCTTTGCAGGGCGGGCTCGGTGATCTCTACCACCCCGCCCCATTTGCGCTTGTCGTTGGTCCAGCCGAAGCCGAGATCGCCCATCAGCTCAGCGAGCTGCTTCAGGCGCTGCAAATTGGTCGCCTGGTCCTCCTCAGCGAACTCCACCACCAGCACCGCATCCGGATCGTCCTTGATGGCGGCGCCGATGATGGGCCGAAACATCGCGATGTCGCGCCCGAGCGCGATCATGGTGCGGTCGACGAGCTCGACCGCGATCGGCTTGAGCTTGACCAGATGCTGGGCCGCATCCATCGCCTCGTAGAAGCTGCCGAAATGACAGACGCCGAGGGCTTTGTTGCGGATCACGGGCCAGAGCTTCAGCTCGACCTTGGTGGTGAAGGCGAGGGTGCCTTCGGAGCCGACCAGAAGATGCGCCATGTTGTTCGGCGCATTGCGCGGAGTGAGCGCATCGAGGTTGTAGCCGCCGACGCGGCGCTGCACCTTCGGAAACCTGTCCGCGATCTCGTCGGCCTCGCGCGCGCCGAGATCGAGCATGTCGCTGAACAGTGCAAGCGCACTGTCGCCGGCGTTCACTTGAGTGAGATCGCGCGGGACCTCGCCGAAGCCAGCTATCGTGCCGTCGGCAAGCGCGGCTTCCATCGACAGCGTGTTGTCGCGCATGGTGCCGTAGCGCAGCGAGCGGCCGCCGCAGGAATTGTTGCCGGCCATGCCGCCGATGGTGGCGCGTGACGCCGTGGAGACGTCGACCGGGAACCACAGGCCGTGCTTTTTGAGCTGGCGGTTGAGATCGTCGAGCACGATGCCGGGCTCGACCACGCACGTGCGGTTCTGGACGTCGAGCGAGAGGATTTGGTTCAGATGCTTTGAGACATCAATGACGAGGCCGTCATTGATGGTCTGGCCGCATTGCGAGGTGCCGCCGCCGCGCGGGGTCACCTTCAGGCCCCCGTCGCGGGCAATGGCCAGCGCCCGCAGCGCCTCGTCCATGGTCTTCGGGACGACCACGCCGGCCGGCATGATCTGATAGAACGAGGCGTCGGTCGCATAGCGGCCGCGGCTGAAGGCGTCGAACAGCACGTCGCCGGTCAATTCTGAGCGCAGGCGCCGTTCGAGCGATGAGGCGTTCATCATCCCTGATCCTGAGGTGATCCAACGGGGCTGTCCCACCGCATTGGATTATTCATTATTGTCTGAGACCGATTACATTGTGAATTCATAGTGGGCAAGCTGGTCGCCCATTTAGGGCGATACCGGCATATCCCCATCGGGCTCGGTCAGGTGCTCGATCGCGGCCGTCCGCTTGTTGCGCAGATGCTGGAACAGGATGTCGCTGAGCTCGCTCCCAGCGCGGCGGCGGAGCGCGTCGAGGATCGCCTCATGCTCGCGCATGGCCTCGCCCCAGCGCTGCCGCTTGCGCGCGAAATTGGCCGAGTAGCGGATCCGGCGGATCCGCCCTGCGAAGTTGGCGTAGGCGGCCTTCAGCGTCTCGTTGCGCGCGGCTGCGACGATGCATTCGTGAATGCGCTGGTTGGTCTGGAAGTAGCCGGGCATGTCGCGGTGCAGATAGTGGCCATACATCTCGTAATGCAACCGCTCGATCTCGGCGATTTCATCATCGGTAATGGCTTCGCAGGCGAGGCGTCCGGCCAGGCTTTCCAGGCCTGCCATCACGTCGAAGAGTTCCTCGAGATCGCGCTGGCTGAGCTGGCGCACCCGCGCGCCGCGGTTGGGCAGAAGCTCGATCAGGCCCTCGGCGGCGAGCACCTTGAGCGCTTCGCGCAAGGGCGTGCGGGAGATGCCGAGCATCTCGCAGAGCTGCCGCTCGGGAACGCGTGCGCCCTCGGGGATGTTGCCTTCCACCACATAGTCGCGCAGCCGCAGCAGGATCTCGCCGTGGAGCGAGACCTCCTGGCGGTCGCCGCCATTGCCGGCCGGGTGGGCGATCGGAACCCCGGTTTCGGGAATCGTGGATTTCATATGCAGGACAGTAGTTTGCCGTTTGCGTGGCGTCGACGTCCACAATCGAATACCAAATTTAGATTGAAAGGACAAAAAATGAATGCAAAATAGCGGATGAGCCGGCCACGGTCCGCCCATACGGAGGTTTTCATGCACCAAGGACGCCATTTCCTCCAGATTCCAGGCCCGAGCCCCGTGCCCGACCGCGTTCTGCGCGCGATGGACATGCCGGTGATCGACCACCGGAGCGCGGAGTTCGCCGAACTCGGCCGCGCCGTGCTCGAAGGCAGCCAGAAAATCTTCCAGACGTCAGGGCCGGTGGTGATCTTCCCGTCCTCGGGGACCGGCGCCTGGGAGGCTGCGATCGTCAACACGCTGTCGCCGGGCGACAAGGTGCTGATGGTCGAGACCGGCCACTTCGCGACCCTGTGGCGCCAGATGGCGCGACGCTTCGGCATCGAGGTCGATTTCATCCCCGGCGATTGGCGCCGTGGCGCCGACCCCGCCCAGATCGAAGCCAGGCTCACGGCGGATACGGCGCACACGATCAAGGCGGTGATGGTCGTCCACAACGAGACCTCGACCGGCGCAACCAGCCGGATTCCCGACATCCGCGCCGCGATCGACCGCACTGGCCACCCGGCGCTCCTGATTGTCGACACCATTTCCTCGCTCGGCTCGGTCGACTACCGGCATGAGGAGTGGAAGGTCGATGTCAGCGTGAGCTGCTCGCAGAAGGGCTTCATGCTGCCGCCCGGCCTCGGCTTCAATGCGATCTCGGAGAAGGCTCGTACTGCCTCCAAGACCAACAAGATGCCGCGCTCCTATTTCGATTGGGAGGAGATGCTGAAGCCCAATGCAAAAGGCTTCTTCCCCTACACGCCGGCGACGAACCTGCTCTATGGCTTGCGCGAGGCGATCGCGATGCTGCTCGACGAGGGCCTCGACAACGTCTTCGCCAGGCATCAGCGGCTTGCGGCGGCGACGCGCGCCGCCGTCGGTCATTGGGGCCTCGAAGTGCTGTGCCAGGAGCCCAGCGAATTCTCGCCGGTGCTGACGGCGGTGCTGATGCCGCCCGGACATGACGCCGATCAATTCCGCAAGACCGTGCTCGACAATTTCAACATGTCGCTCGGCGCTGGCCTGTCGAAGGTTGCCGGCAAGGTCTTCCGGATCGGCCATCTCGGCGAATGCAACGAGCTGACGCTGCTCGGCGCGCTGACCGGTGTAGAGATGGGGCTTTCCGTTGCCGGCGTCCCGCACCGCTCCGGCGGCGTCGATGCCGCGATGAAGTACTTCGAGCAGCGCACGCAGAGCAATTCCTCACCGCACCTGAAAGTGGTCGGCACCTAGGATGGGCCGCGCACCGACAATCCAGAACAACAGATAGGGTAGGGTGGAGATGAAGGTTCGGTTCAAGGCCACGCATGTCGTGCTGGCAATGCTCTGTGCGATGTATTTCATCACCTATGTCGACCGGGTGAACATCGGCACGGCAGCCGGCGAGATCCAGAAGGAGCTCGGTCTTTCCAACACTCAGCTCGGCCTCGTCTTCTCTGCCTTCGCCTATCCGTATCTGCTGTTCCAGGTGATCGGCGGCTGGGTTGGCGATCATTTCGGGCCGCGCAAGACGCTGTTCTGGTGCGGCATGATCTGGGCCGTGGCGACGATGATGACCGGCTTCGTGCACGGTCTTGCCGCGCTGTTCATCGCGCGCTTCGCCCTCGGCTTCGGCGAGGGTGCGACCTTCCCCACTGCGACGCGCGCGATGCAATACTGGACGCCCGCGAACCGCCGCGGTTTTGCGCAAGGGCTCACTCACTCCTTCGCACGGCTGGGCAATGCGATAACGCCGCCCGTCGTGGCGCTGCTGATCCTCTGGCTGACCTGGCGCGGCGCGTTCGTCGTGCTTGGTTTCGTGAGCCTGGTGTGGGGTTTCATCTGGGTCTGGTACTTCCGCAACGAGCCGAAGGAGCATGCTTCGATCACGGAAACCGAGCTCGCAGCGCTGCCGCCGCGTCCCGTCGGTGACCGGCCGCGCGTGCCGTGGGGGCCGCTGCTCGCCCGCATGTGGCCGGTGACGCTGACCTATTTCTGCTACGGCTGGTGCCTGTGGCTCTATCTCAACTGGCTGCCGCTGTTCTTCAAGAACAGCTACAATCTCGACATCAAGAACTCGGCGCTGTTCGCCTCGGGCGTTTTCTTCGCCGGCGTGGTCGGCGACAGCGTCGGCGGCGTGCTGTCGGACCGGATTCTCGATCGCACCGGCAATGTTCGCTTCGCGCGGCTGAGCGTGACCGTTACGGGATTTGCCGGAGCGCTTCTGTCGCTGCTGCCGATCCTGTTCATCCATGACATCACGGTCGTCGCGCTCTGTCTGTCGGCGGGCTTCTTCTGCGCGGAGCTGGTGATCGGTCCGATGTGGTCGATCCCGATGGACATTGCCCCGAAATATTCCGGCACCGCATCGGGCATCATGAACACGGGGTCCGCCTTCGCCGCCATCGTGTCGCCGCTGGTCGCGGGGTTCGTGATCGACGCGACCGGGAATTGGTACCTGCCGTTCCTGATGTCGATGGGGCTCTTGCTGCTTGGCGGCTTCTCGGCCTTCCTGATGCACCCGGAGCGTCCGTTCACGGAGATCGAGGGGCGCGTGCCGACCGGAAAGGTGGTTGCCGCGGAGTAGGGGGAGGGCGTCCGGGCGGGGGTCGCCGGTTATGCATGGGAGGCCCCTAGGAGAGGGGGACAAGCCCGTCAAATGGTGCTATTCGGCGGCCATCAAAACCAAGGCTAGACCGGGAAGGACGCCTATGACCGTGCATACTGGAAGGCATTTTCTCCAGATTCCAGGACCGACCAACGTGCCCGACCGGGTGTTGCGGGCGATGGACATGCCGACGCTGGACCACCGCGGTCCGGAGTTCGCCGAGATCGGTTTTGCCGTTTTGGCCGCGATGCAGCGGGTTTTCCGCACCAAGCAGCCCGTAATCATCTATCCCTCCTCCGGAACCGGCGCCTGGGAAGCGGCGATGGTCAATGTGCTCTCGCCCGGCGACAAGGTTTTGATGTGCGAGACCGGCCAATTCGCCGTGCTGTGGCGCGGCATCGCCGACAAGTTCAAGCTCGACGTCGACTTCATCCCGAGCGACTGGCGCCATGGCGCTGATCTGGCCGAGATCGAACAGCGCCTGTCCGCCGACAAGCAGCACGAGATCAAGGCGGTCTGCGTCGTGCATAACGAGACCTCGACGGGCTGCGTGACGCCGCCCGCGGAGGTGCGCAAGATCCTCGACCGCGTGAAGCACCCGGCGCTCTTGATGGTCGACACCATCTCCGGCCTCGGCTCGATGGAATATGAGCACGATGCCTGGGGCATCGACGTCTCGGTCGCAGGCTCCCAGAAGGGCCTGATGCTGCCACCGGGCCTTGGCTTCAACGCCGTCTCCGAGAAGGCGCTGGCCGTCGCCAAGTCTAACCAGGGCATGCGCTCCTATTGGGACTGGCAGGAGGTCATCGCCTTCAACAAGGCCGGCACCTTCCCCTACACGCCCGCGACCAACCTTCTTTTCGGCCTGCGCGAGGCGGTCAAGATGCTGGAAGAGGAGGGGCTAGAGAACGTCTGGACCCGCCACAAGCGCCATAGCGCCGCGACGCGCGCGGCGATCAAGGTCTGGGGCCTGGAGACGCAGTGCGCGGATCCCAACGCGCATTCGCCGGCGCTCACGGGTGTGCGCATGCCCGAGGGTCATGACGCCGACAATTTCCGCAAAGTGGTGCTCGAGAACTTTGACATGTCGCTCGGCACCGGCCTGAACAAGGTGAAGGGCAAGGTGTTTCGGATCGGCCATATCGGCCATTTCAACGATCTGATGCTGATGGGCACGCTGTCCGGCGTCGAGATGGGCCTCGATCTTGCAAAGGTCCCGCATCGGAGCGGCGGCGTGCTGGCGGCCATGGACGTCCTCAAGGGACGCGACGCGGTGCCGATGACCAAGGCTCAAGTCGCCTGAACTCAATCTAAAGCGCGATGAGTAGTCATCGCGCTTTGGGGTTTATTTTTTTGAGCATGATCTTTTCGGAAAACCGCTGCACATTTTTCCGGATCATGCTCCAGTGAAGAAAGAGAGCGCGCGATGAACGCACCCGTGACTGCCAGCGAAGACCTGCTCTACTCCGTCACGGACGGCATTGCGCGCATCACCTTCAATCGTCCGCAGGCGCGCAACGCGCTGACCTTTGCCATGTATGAGCGCATGGCGGAGATCTGCCAGGCCATCAATGCAGATCGTTCGATCAAGGCACTGATCCTGACCGGCGCCGGCGACAAGGCGTTCGCCTCGGGTACCGACATCTCGCAGTTCCGCGCCTTCAAGACCGCGCAGGATGCGCTCGACTACGAGGCGCGGATCGATCGCGTGCTCGGCACGCTGGAGCAGTGCCGCGTCCCCGTCATCGCGGCGATCGCGGGGGCCTGCACCGGCGGCGGCGCAGGGATTGCGGCCTGTTGCGACATTCGCATCGGCACGGAATCCACCCGCATCGGCTTTCCGATCGCGCGCACGCTCGGCAACTGCCTGTCGATGTCGAACATCAGCCGCGTCGTCTCGTTGGTGGGACCTGCCCGCACCAAGGACCTGATCTTCAAGGCGCGCCTCGTCGAGGCGCCGGAGGCCCTGGCGCTCGGCCTGCTCAATGAGGTCGTTCCTGACGTCGAGACGCTTCAGCGCCGCGCCGACGAGACTGCCAAGCTCGTCGCAAGTCACGCGCCGCTCACGCTGGAAGCCACCAAGGAGGCAGTGCGCCGCATTCGTCGCACGCTGTCGCGTGAAGAAGGCGAGGATCTGATCCTCAAGGCCTATATGAGCGAAGATTTTCGCGAGGGCATGGATGCCTTCCTCAACAAGCGCGCGCCGAACTGGAAGGGCAAGTAGGACCCCCGTTTGTTTGCGCGCGTTCCGTCAGCCGAAAGTCATATGCGGCGGAATGTCCGCAAGCTTGAACTCGTCAGTATAAGCCCGCACAATGCACCGATAGATTTCCCGGCATTACAAAGCCAATAAGAACCAGGGGACGAAACTCGTGCGAATTCCAGTGAAGGCCGCCGGAGCTGCGGCGGCCCTGTTGATGAGCGCGCCGGCCTTCGCCGGCTGGGAGCCGACCAAGCCTGTCGAGATCGTGGTCGCCGCCGGTGCGGGCGGCGCTTCCGACCAGATGGCGCGCATGATGCAGGCCGCGATCCAGAAGAACAATCTGATGAAGCAGCCGATGGTGGTGTCGCTCAAGGGTGGTGCCTCCGGCGCCGAAGCGCTGATGTACATGAAGTCCAGCGAGGGCGATCCGAACAAGGTGCTGATCGCCTACTCGCTGATCTACATGCTGCCACTGTCGGCCAGGATCCCGTTCAACTGGCGCGAACTGACGCCGGTCTCGGTGATCGCGCTCGACCAGTTCGTGCTGTGGGACAATGCGGCGGGGCCGAAATCGGTGAAGGAGTTCATCGAGGCGGCGAAGGCCGCAAGCTCCCCGTTCAAGATGGGCGGCACCGGCTCCAAGCGCGAGGATCACGTGCTGACCGTCTTCCTCGAGCAGAAGACCGGCGCGAAATTCTCTTATCTGCCCTACAAATCAGGCGGCGAGGCCGCGACCCAGCTCGTCGGCAACCACACCGAATCCAACGTCAACAACCCAAGCGAAAATCTCGAAGTCTGGCGCGCGGGACAGGTGCGAGCGCTCTGCGTATTCGACAAGGAGCGCATCTCCTACACCCCCAAGGTGACGGAGACGCAGTCCTGGCACGACATCCCGACCTGCAAGGAGGAGGGGCTGGACATCCAGTACCTGATGCTGCGCGCGATGTTCTTGCCCGGCAAGGTCACGGCGGAGCAGCAGGCTTTCTATGTCGACCTCTTCCAGAAGGTGACGCAGACGCCCGAGTACAAGGATTACATGGAGAAGCAGGCCTTGAAGCCGATCTTCCTCACCGGCAAGGACATGGTGCAGTTCCTCGAGGAGGACGACGCGCTGAACAAGTCGCTGATGACGGAGGCGGGGTTCGTTGCGAAGTAGCCGGACTCTCCGTGGGTCCAGCTCTCACCGTCCCCGTGGAGACTCCCCCTCACCCTAACCCTCTCCCCGCAAGCGGGGGAGAGGGATCGGCCGCAGTGGTTGTTGTTCGCTCATGTCTCAAACCGATATCGAAATCGTCGTCGACGATCCGACCGCGCCTGAAGACGACTCCCCCTCCGTCGTCAGTTCCGGCACGATCGAGATCGTCGTCTGCCTCCTGCTGCTCGTGCTCGCCACCACGCTCGGCTACGACAATTGGCGCACCGGCATTTCCTGGGATTCGACCGGGCCCGAGCCTGGCTACTTCCCGTTCTATCTGTGTGTCGTCCTCGCCGGTGGAAGCCTCTATGGCCTCGTCGCGGCGCTGCTTGCGCGGCGTGCCGGAAGCGAACCCTTCGTTACCCGCGCGCAGGCCCGCCGCGTGATGGCGGTGTTCGCGCCGACGCTTCTGTTCTGCCTGGTGACGCAGTTCCTCGGACTCTATGTCGCGAGCCTCCTCCTGATCGCGGGCTTCATGCGGCTGATCGGCAAGATTGCGCTGTGGAAGTCGCTGCTCACCGCTCTTGTGTTCACGGCGATCATGTTCGTCACCTTCGACGTCGCCTTCGACGTCATCATGCCGAAGGGACCGCTCGAAGCGGCCTTCGGTTTCTAGGGCTGCCAACGATGGAAGCGTTCGGTCTCCTCGTCCACGGCTTTGCCGTCCTGCTCACCTGGAAGACGCTGGTCCTGATGATGGTCGGGCTCGTGCTCGGCATCTTCGTCGGCGTGCTGCCGGGGCTCGGCGGCCCCAACGGCGTCGCCATCCTGCTGCCGCTGACTTTCACGATGGATCCGACCTCGGCGATCGTGATGCTCTCCTGCATCTATTGGGGCGCACTGTTCGGCGGCGCCATCACCTCGATCCTGTTCAACATCCCCGGCGAGGCCTGGTCGGTGGCGACCACCTTCGACGGCTACCCGATGGCACAGCAGGGCCGGGCGGCGGAAGCGCTCACCGCGGCGTTCACCTCCTCTTTCGTCGGCTCGCTGGTCGCGGTGCTGCTGATCACCTTCCTCGCACCGCTGATCTCGTCCTTCGCGCTCAAATTCGGCCCTCCCGAGTTCTTCGCGGTGTACCTCCTGACTTTCTGCTCCTTCGTCGGTCTGGGGCGCGAGGCCAAGCACAAGACCGTCATTTCGATGTCGCTCGGCCTTTTGCTCGCCGGCATCGGCATGGACACCGTGTCCGGCCAATTGCGCATGACGTTCGGCTCCGCCGAGCTGCTCCGCGGCATCAACTTCCTCGTCGCCGTCATCGGGCTCTTCGGCATCAGCGAGATCCTCCTGACGATGGAGGAGCGGCTGGCGCTGCGCGGGCACGCCGCGAGCATTTCGCTGCGCATCGTGCTGTCGGTGTGGAAGGATCTGCCGAAATACTGGGTGACGCTGCTACGCTCCTCCTTCATCGGCTGCTGGCTCGGCATCACGCCGGGCGGCGCGATCGCTGCTTCCTTCATGGGCTACAATCTCGCCAAGCGCTTTGCCAAGGACCCCCAAAGCTTCGGCAAGGGGCGCATCGAGGGCGTGTTCGCGCCGGAAACGGCCGCGCACGCCTCCGGCACCTCGGCGCTGCTGCCGATGCTCGCGCTCGGCATCCCCGGTTCGGGAACGGCGGCCATCCTGCTTGGCGGTTTGATGGTGTGGGGCCTCAATCCGGGGCCGTTGTTGTTCGTCGAGCACAAGGATTTCGTCTGGGGCCTGATCGCCTCGATGTATCTCGGCAATGTCGTCGGTCTCGTGCTGGTGCTGACCACGGTGCCGATCTTTGCTTCGATCTTGCGCGTGCCTTTCGCCGCGGTCGCGCCGATGATCGTGGTGTCCTGCGCGATCGGCGCCTACGCCATCCAGAATGCGATGTTCGACATCTGGCTCATGCTGGGGTTCGGCGTCGTCGGCTACGTCTTCAAGAAGATCGGCATTCCCCTGGCGCCCTTCACCCTGGCGCTCGTGCTCGGCAATCGCGCCGAGGACGCCTTCCGCCTGTCGATGATCGGTTCAGGTGGCGACCTCAGGGTGTTCTGGTCGAACGGGCTGGTCGGCTCGATCACGACGCTGGCGATTCTCCTGCTGTTCTGGCCCGTCATCGATGGTCTGATCGGGCGTTTTGGGTTGACGCAGGGTGGACAACGGCCGCGTCACAGCCGCCATATCGATGAAAATGGTGGATAATCAGGTGCTTACCGCATTGATCTTAATCCTATTGCTTATGGAACCGATTGTTTCCAGATGTTGCCTGGCTGCGACAGCCTTTTGGAACCCGCTAGCGTATGGATTGACCAGGAATGGTGCTGAGGGCATTTTCATGAAGCGGATTGCAATAGGAATGGCGGCGACTTTCTCGTTGCTTGCAACGGGCGCGATGGCGGCCGATCTGGCGCCGAAGCCTTACGTCAAGGCGCCGCCGATGGTGGATCCTGGCTACAACTGGAGCGGCTTCTATCTCGGCGGAAACGTCGGCTATAGCTGGGGACGCGAGCGCGATGACGGTTCGCTCACGGGTACGCAGAGCGTCCAAGTGTTCCGCACCGCTGGTCCGACCCCGGTTGGCCCTCCCGTTGTGACGACGCTGGCCACTGCGCCCATCTGGGGTCGCTCCAACGTTAATGGCGTGCTTGGCGGCGGCCAGTTTGGTTACAATTGGCAGCAGAGCAACTGGCTGTTGGGTCTCGAAGCCGATCTTCAGGCCAGCGATGAGAAGTCGACTGGCAGTGTCTGCTCGGCGATCGGCTGTCCGGCAGGTTCGGCTTTGTTCGCGACCAATTACAAGCTCGACTGGTTTGGCACCGTGCGCGGCCGCGTCGGCTGGCTCGCAACTCCGCGCGTGCTTCTGTACGCGACCGGTGGCCTGGCCTACGGACACCTGGGCGCCAGCGCGCCCGCGATTGGCATCGGCTGGGGTGGCACAAATGCCGGCTGGACTGTCGGTGCCGGCGGTGAAGTCGCGCTCGACCGCAACTGGTCGGTGAAGCTCGAATACCTCTACATGGACCTCGGTTCGTTCAACGGTGCTTCGGCGTCGGCGACCACCGTCACCAACGCACTCAACACCCCTGCGATCGGCTTCAACACCGTCACGACGACGACAGCGACGGCAAATTTCGGCACGCGCTTTACGGACAATATCGTCCGCGTCGGCGTAAACTATCGTTTTTCAGGACCGGTCGTCGCGAAATACTGAGCGCGTCAACAGGCCAAGCCCTGAGCTTGATCAGGAAACCGTCACATTGGAGCCCGGCCATCGCGCCGGGCTCCGTATTTTGCGGGCTCGGCGGTGAAGGGCTGAGGTTCACACCACCCTGGCGGTCCTGAGACTGGCGATCTCTTCTGCATTGAAGCCGAACTCGCCCAGCACTTCCTCAGTCTGCTCGCCGAATTCCGGCGGCCGCGCCACCATCGCGCTTGGCGTGCGCGACAGCGTGACGGGCTGGCCGACCAGGCGGATGTGGCGGTTCTCTGCGTTCGGCACGTCCTGCGCGATGCCGAGATGCCTGACCTGCGCATCGTCGAACATCTGGTCGATCGCATAGATCGGCCCGCAGGGCACGCCGGCCTCGTTGAGTTCCCTGACCCAGGTCTCGGTCGATTTCGCGACCGTGCGCCTCTCGATCGCGGCGTTGAGCGCATCGCGGTTCTTCGAGCGCGCGGGCGCTGTCGCGTAGTCCGGATTGGCGAGAAGCTCGGGCGCGCCGATCGCCTGCGCGCAGCGCTCCCAGATCCGCCCGCCCGTGGTGGCGATATTGATGTAGCCGTCGGAGGTCTTGAATACGCCGGTCGGAATGCTGGTCGGATGATTGTTGCCGGCCTGTTTGGCGACGTCCTTCTCCACCAGCCAGCGCGCGGCCTGGAAGTCGAGCATGAAGATCTGCGCCTGCAACAGCGAGGTCTGCACCCACTGGCCCTCGCCGGAGACGTCGCGCTCGAGCAGCGCAGTGAGAATGCCGATGGCACAGAACAGCCCGGCCGTGAGATCGGCGACGGAAATGCCCGCTCGCATCGGACCGCCGCCCGGCGCCCCCGTGATCGACATCAGCGTCATAGCCGGCTGCCGCTGGTTAGGTGAGTTTGAGCCCGACGCGCGATCGGTCATAGCCGCGGTCGAGGATCGCCTGCCACCATGGACGGTTGTGGCAGAACCAGCGGACCGTCTTGGCAAGCCCGCTTTCGAAGTTTTCCAGCGCCTGCCAGCCGACTTCGCGTTCGATCTTGGTGGCATCGATGGCATAGCGTCGATCGTGCCCTGGGCGGTCGGCGACGAAAGAAATCAGATCGCGGTGCGGGCCGCGCTCGCTTGGCGCGACCTGGTCCAACAGATCGCAAATGCTCTCAACCACATGCAGATTGCTACGCTCGTTGCGACCGCCGACATTGTAGGTCTCTCCGATGCGGCCGTGCTCGATCACCAGTGTGAGCGCCCTGGCATGGTCCTCCACATAGAGCCAATCGCGGATGTTCTTGCCGTCGCCGTAAACCGGCAGCGTCTCGCCCGCCAATCCCCTGATGACCATGTGGGGGATCAGCTTCTCCGGGAAATGGTACGGACCGTAGTTGTTGGAGCAATTAGTGAGGATGGTCGGAAGCTCGTAGGTCTCCCGCCAGGCCCGTACGAGGTGGTCGGAGGCGGCCTTGCTGGCGGAGTAGGGCGAGTTCGGCGCGTAAGGCGTCGTCTCCGTGAACAGGCCTTCGCTGCCGAGTGAGCCGAACACTTCGTCCGTGGAGATATGAAGCAGCCGGAACCGGACCCGTCGCTCCGGCGATAGGCCGCGCCAATGACGCAGGCATTCCTGGAGCAGGGTGAAGGTGCCAACGATGTTGGTCTGGATGAACTCGGCCGGCCCGTCGATCGAGCGGTCGACATGGCTTTCGGCCGCCAGATGCATCACCAGGTCGGGCTGGTACTTGTCGAACAGCCTGCGCAGGCCGGGAGCCTCGCGGATGCACTGCCTCTCGAAGGCGTAACGCGCGTTGCTCGCAGCGCCCGGAAGCGAATCCAGGTTGGCGGCATAAGTCAGCTTGTCGATGTTCACGACGCGCGCAGCCGTGTCCGCCAACAGATGGCGGATCACGGCGGATCCGATGAACCCGGCACCGCCGGTGACCAAGATCGTCTGGTCCTCAAACCTCATCGATGTCCTTGAAGCGGGCCTGATCGGACTGCGCCTGGAAGGAATGATAGATCGACAGCAGATACTCGCCATAGCTGCTTTTGGCGCACTTTTGGGCCAGCTTCCCGAAGGCCTCGAGCGCGATGTAGCCGAGCCGCAGCGCGATCTCCTCGGGGCAGGCTATGCGTAGTCCCTGACGCTGTTCCAGGATCTGGACGAAATGGCTGGCTTCGACCAACGAAGCGTGGGTCCCGGTGTCGAGCCACGCGAAACCACGGCCGAGCATCTCCACGTGCAGATCGCCGCGCTCGAGATAGGCCCTGTTGATGTCTGTGATCTCGACCTCGCCACGCGGCGAGGGCATGATGCGCGCGGCGATATCGAGGACATCGTTGTCGTAGAAATACAAGCCCGTGACTGCGAGATTTGACCTCGGCTTCTCCGGCTTTTCCTGGAGCGACACCGCCTTGCCGTTCTCATCGAGCTCGACGACGCCGTATTGCTCCGGCGTGGTCACGGCATGGCCGAAGATCGTCGCGCCCTTCCTGCGCGCTCCGGCGCGTTGCAGTAGCTCATGCAGCCGGTTACCGTAGAAGATGTTGTCGCCAAGAACCAGGGCCACGGCATCCGTGCCCACGAAGTCGCGTCCGACGACGAAGGCGTCTGCGAGCCCGCGCGGGGCGTCCTGGTGCGCGTAGGAGAAGCGGACTCCGATCTCCGAGCCGTCGCCGAGCAGCCGCTCGAACAGCGGCTGGTCGGCGGGCGTGGTGATGATGAGGATGTCCCTGATCCGTGCCATCATGAGCACCGAGAGAGGATAGTAGATCATGGGCTTGTCGAAAACCGGCAGAAGCTGCTTCGAGACTACGGCCGTCACCGGATAAAGCCTTGAGCCCGTCCCGCCCGCTAGAATGATCCCCTTCATGAACGACCCTCGGATTTGCTGCGCTCCCTCAAGCGTCGCAGGGCGCCATCAGCCATGCCGTCGAGCGCACCGCTTCAGCCAACTGCCCACTGTCAGACCGGCAGCGACTATATCACCTTGCTCTTCCTGAGTTCTTCAATCTCATGCCCCGATAGGCCGAATTCCCGCAGCACCTCATCAGTCTGCTCCCCAAATTCCGGAGGGCGTGCGATCATCTTGCTCGGCGTGCGGGACAATGTGAAGGGCTGTCCCACCAGCTGGATCTCGCGGCCTTCCTCGTTCGGAACATCCTGGGCTAAGCCGAGATGCCTGACCTGCGCATCGTCGAACATCTGGTCGATCGCATAGATCGGCCCGCAGGGCACGCCGGCCTCGTTGAGCTCCCTGACCCAGGTCTCGGTCGATTTCGCCACCGTGCGCTTCTCAATCTCGGCGTTGAGCGCATCGCGGTTCTTCGAGCGCGCGGGCGCGGTCGAGTAGTCCGGATTGGCGACGAGCTCGGGCGCGCCGATTGCCTGCGCGCAGCGCTCCCAGATGCGCCCGCCGGTGGTGGCGATGTTGATGTAGCCGTCGGAGGTCTTGAATACGCCGGTCGGAATGCTGGTCGGATGATTGTTGCCGGCCTGTTTGGCGACTTCCTTCTCCACCAGCCAGCGCGCGGCCTGGAAGTCGAGCATGAAGATCTGCGCCTGCAACAGCGAGGTCTGCACCCACTGGCCCTCGCCGGAGACGTCGCGCTCGAGCAGCGCAGTGAGAATGCCGATGGCACAGAACAGCCCGGCCGTGAGATCGGCGACGGGAATACCCGCTCGCATCGGACCGCCGCCCGGCGCCCCTGTGATCGACATCAGCCCGCCCATGCCCTGCGCGATCTGATCGAAGCCCGGCCGCTTGTGATAGGGGCCGTCCTGGCCGAAGCCGGAGATGCTGCCATAGACCAGGCGCGGGTTGATCGCGCGCAAGCTCTCATAGTCGATGCCGAGCTTCTTCTTCACGTCGGGCCGGAAATTTTCGACCACGACGTCGGCCTTGGCGGCGAGACGCTTGAACACCTCGAGCCCCCTTGGGTCCTTTAGATTGAGCGTCATCGCCCGCTTGTTGCGGTGCAAATTCTGGAAGTCCGCCCCGTGACGGGGTCCACCCGGCTGCTCGCCGCTGACATCGTCGGTGAGGGCGTCGATCTTGATGACATTGGCGCCCCAGTCCGCGAGCTGTCGCACGCAAGTGGGACCGGACCGGACGCGGGTCAGATCGAGCACGGTAAAGCGCGACAGGGCCTGTGAGGCATGCGGGAAGGGCATTTGTGCGAGCTCCGGAGCGAATTGCGCGCCTACCATAGTGCCCAGCGATCAGGCGGCAAGCCTCGCTGGGCGCTGGTGTCGTCGGCGAAATCGTGGTGGCTGACGCGCGATGGGTTCAGCGCGACAGGCGCTTCAGATCGGCGCGAGCCTTCTCCGCGAGCGGGTCGTCGCCGTGGCGGGCAATGAACAGCTCCAGCGCCTCGGCCGTTCCCTTTCGGCGAGCAAGCTCGTACTCCTCGGCGACGGCAATGGAGGGATCGCGCGCGGGCGGCATGATTGCGGCGCGCCCGGGTTTTCCAGCTTCCTGCGCCTCGGCTTTGCTGACCATGACAGGCTGTCCCTTCAGGAGCAGGTGATCCGGGCTGGCGAGCGCGGCGAGGGCCACGAAAAGGCCGGCCGCAGGGCGGAACGGTTCCATGGGTTACCTCAAGATTGCCGCGGTGGTCACGTCCGACCCCGTGTAAACACAGCAAGACGGATTAACAAGTCGTTATCAGGGCGGCTTCGCACAACCTACCCAAATTAAACCAAACGTATAAAACGAGTCCCTAGAATTGGCGCGACACCCCGAATCAGGCGCGTGTCGGCGTTCCCGGGAGAGGATCATTGGCCACCGCGGTTACTATCGGCGCAACCGGCAACGTTGACATCGATGGGATGCTGTCCGGTTATGGATGGACCGGCACGATCACCTACAGCTTTCCCGATTCCTCGAGCGACTACCCGAGCCCTTACACCGGTGGGAATGGCGAGCCGACCACGTCGGGCTTCTCGCAGGCCCCGAGCCAGATGCAGGCTGCGATCAACTACGCGATCGGGCTGATCCAAAGCTACACCAACGCCACCATCCAGTATGCCGGGACCAACGGCGCGGATATCATGGTGGCGCAGTCGCCGGCCGCCAATCCGACCTCTTACGCCTACTATCCGAACAGCTATGCGTCCGGCGGCGACGTCTGGTTCGGAACCGCATACGATTATTCGCAGGCCTCGCTCGGCAACTATTATTTCGCGACCGCGCTGCACGAGCTCGGTCACGCTTTCGGCCTGAAGCACAGCCAGGAGACCGGCGGCCCCGCCAATGTCGCGGTGCCGAGCGCGCATGACGATTCCGAATACACCGTCATGAGCTACCGCAGCTATGTCGGTGGGCCGCTGACCGGCTACACCAACGAGTCCTATGGGTATCCGCAGACCTATATGGCGAACGATATCCTCGCGCTGCAAACGATGTACGGCGCGAACTACACGACCCACAACGAGAACACCGTCTACACCTGGAGCCCGACCACCGGACAGGAATTCATCAACGGCGTCGCGCAGCTTGCGCCGGGCGGCGGAGTCGGCGGTTCGGCCAACCGCATCTACGAGACGATCTGGGACGGTGGCGGCGTCGATACCTACGACCTGTCGAATTATACGACGAACCTGACCATCAATCTCAACCCCGGCGCATCGTCGGTGTTTTCGAGCACGCAATTGGCCTATCTCGGCAACGGCCACTATGCGGCAGGCAACGTCTACAACGCCTATCTCTACAACAACGACGCCCGGTCCAACATCGACAACGCAATCGGCGGCACCGGCAACGACACGATCATCGGCAACGCCATTGCCAACGTGCTGAATGGCGGTTCGGGCAACGACACCATCACCGGCGGCGGCGGCAACGACACGATCATCGGTGGTGCTGGGACGGATACGGCGGTGTATTCGGGCAACCGTGCCAACTATAGTGTCGCGTACAATTCGAGTACCCAGACGTTCACGATCACGGACTTGCGCTCCGGGACGCTTGACGGCACCGATAGCGTGACCGGCGTGGAGAACTTCCAGTTTGCCGACGGCACTGTTTCGAGCGCCACGCTGATCAGCCAGCTCACGCCGGTTGTCATCGAGGCGATCGGCACCACCAGCCTGGTGCAGACTGGCGGTAACTACGTGTTCAATCCGACGGCCGGCGGCACCGGACCGACTTTGAAATATCAGGGTGCGGCCGTCACCATCGGCCAGTTCGGCGGCTATGCGCCGATTGGCGCCGAGCAGACGTCGACTGGGTACGTGATCGCCTGGAAAATGGCTGGCGTCGACCAATATACGGTTTGGAGCACCGACGGCAGCGGCAACTATATCGCAAACGTCATCGGAGCGGTGTCGGCAACGAGCACGGCGCTGGAATCGCTTGAGCCGACGTTCCATCAGGACCTGAATGGTGACGGCGTCATCGGAATTCCGACCACGTCGGTGGTCGAGGCCTACGGCTCGACATCGCTCGTGAAGGCGGGTGCGTATTATCTCCTCAATCCTGTTGCTGGGGGCACGGGACCGTCGATCGATTACGGAGGCGCGCCTGTTTCGGTCGGGCAGTTCGGCAGTTACAGCCTGATCGGCGCGGAGCAGACCTCAAGCGGCTACCAGGTGGCCTGGAAATCGAGCTCGGCCGATCTGTACATCGTCTGGAATCTCGACAGCAACGGCCACTACGTCTCGCATGCACTCGCGGGCGCCACGGGAACGGGCGTATCGGGAAGCACGCAGGCTCTGGAAGCGTACGAAACGACCTTTCACCAGGACCTCAATGGAGACGGGACGATCGGCATTCCGGTCGTGTCAGGCACGACAATCGAGGCGGCCGGTTCGACTGCGCTCGTTCAGTCCGGAGCGAACTACTTCCTTAATCCGGTCGCAGGCGGGAGCGGGCCCGAGTTGAAGTACGGCGGCGCACCGGTGTCGGCAGGGCAATTCGGAAGTTACGCGTTGATCGGCGCGGAGCAGACCTCAGGCGGTTACCAGGTGGCCTGGAAATCGAGCACGGCTGATCTGTACATCATCTGGAACATCGACAGCAGCGGCAACTACGTCTCGCATGCTCTCGCCGGACCCACCGGAACAGGTGTGTCAGGAAGCAGTGCTGCGTTGGAGTCGTACGAAACGACGTTCCATCAAGATTTGAATGGCGACGGGACGATCGGCGTCCCCGCCGCGGCCGGCACGACGATCGAGAGCTATGGCTCAACGGCACTGGTGCAGGTGGGCTCCAACTACTTCCTCGATCCCGTTGCCGGTGGGACAGGACCGGAGATCAAATACGGCGGTTCGCCCGTATCGGCGGGGCAGTTCGGAAGCTATGTTTTGATCGGCGCGGAACAGACCTCAGGCGGCTACCAAGTCGCCTGGAAATCGAGCACGGCCGATCTGTACATCATCTGGAATCTCGACAGCAACGGCAACTATGTCTCGCACGCGTTGGCGGGTTCGACGGGCACCGGGGTATCGGGAAACAGTTCGGAGCTGCAAGCCTACGAAACGACGTTCCATCAGGATCTGAACGGCAACGGAGTCGTCGGCGCTCAAGCGGCGCCGCTGGCCTCAGCCGGCGCGGTCGCGGGAATCACGAACAACGATGGCTTCGTCTTCGCGGAGTCTGGCGCTGGCCCGCTGCCCTACACGCCTGAAAAGCCGGATACGATGCCCGCGCCCGCGTCATGGGCGTCCGAGGTCGTCGAGCATCTTCACGACGCAAGTGCGGTTCCGACGCTGGCCGACTATCTGGCGAGCCTTCATCTCGATCATCAGCTTCTCGTCTGACAACCGCGCGGGGGCGTGTGATCCCGGAAATCAGGTCCAGCGCGCCGCGCCAAATCCGTCCTTGCCGTAGGCGTTGCCGTTATAGAGCAGGAAATTACCCTGTGGCGTTTCCAGACGGCTGCCGTAGCAGACCATCTCGGAATCCCACCCCGAGGGAGCAACCTCGATCATCGGCGATCTGTCGCGTTGCCACGACAATCCGTCCGCCGAGGTCGCACTGTAGATGCGATAGGTCTCGCCAAGCCGGCGCGCCGAATAGATCATGCGGTAACCGCCATCGACCTTCATCACCACGGGCCGCGCAATCGCGTGTTCGTTCTCCAGATAGGGTAGGCAGAGCCGGTCGTTGACCTCCCAAATGATGCCGTCGTCGCTGACTGCATGCTTGATCGAGTAAAAGTGCGTCGGGGGTTCGCTTTCGGTTGCGCCCGGCACCCATTCGGTGCCGGAAATGTACCACATGCGTAAGCGCCCTCCTTCCACGATCACCCAAGGCGCGCCGGTCAAGAACGGATCGTAGTGATTGCGGCCGAGGACCGGTGCCTCCGACACCTTCTGGAAGGTCTTGCCGCCATCATGCGACTCCGCCGCACCGATGTAGAAGGTGAACGGCACCGCGCGCGCCAGCGTCCAGCCGGTGTAGTACATCAGGAGACGTCCCCGATGAGTCACGATGCTGCCCGGCATCGCGCCGCAATCGTCGAAGGCGCCGAGCCGGCCAAGCGTGAGCGAGGGGGCGGACGCAGCCTCCTTCACCACGAGAGCGGAGCCCGTCACCTCGACATCGGCCCACGCGCCCTGCGAGCGGTTTTTGTCGTCTCGCGCCGCAAAGTGCACGCGATAGCGGGCTGGCGAAAGCTGTTGGACGAACGGGTTCTGGCAGTGGGAGCGATGCCAGCTCGCGCCGGTCGGGCCATAGACCAATCCCAGTCGCTCGTAGTGCTCAGCCATAGTTGCTTCCTTGTTTGAGCATGATCTCTCCGGAAAACCGCTGCACACTTTTCCGGATCATGCCCTAGTGATGGTTCTTGAGCAGCTTGATGAAGCGCATGCTATCGATGCCGGCGGCCGGCGTCGCCTCGACGACGTGAACCGCGCGCTCCGCCGTGTCCTGCGTGATCAGCGCGTTGGCGCCGATGAACGACTGCCGGCCGACGCGGACGCTGTTGGAGATGTTGCAGTTGCTGCCGAGATAGGCGTACTCGCCGATCGTGACGTCGCCGTTGAGCACGACATGTGCGGCGAGAAAGGCATGATTGCCGATGCGGCTGCGGTCGCCGATCTGGCAGCCACTCCAGATCACGACGTTGTCGCCGATGACTGCGTCGAAATTCACCGACTGGTTCTCCAGGATGAAGCAGTTCTCGCCGATCTCGCAGTGCCCGACGAGCTTGTTTGACCCGTGCACATAGGAGATGAAGCGGTAGCCGAGCGACTTCAGCAGTTCGTACTTTTCGGCGCGCAACAGGTTCATGCGTCCCGATCCGAGCGGGACGAAGGCAAGGAATTCGCTCGGCGGGAAGCAGCCGACGGCTTCGTCGACTGCGAGCACCGGGCGTCCGTTGAATTCATTCGCCGTGAGGAATTCGCGATCGACGACATAGCCGGCGATTTCGTGCGGCGTGTCCCATTCGAAATAGCGGCGGGCGATGTCCGCGCCCTGGCCGGTTCCGAAGATCACGATGCGGCGCGGCCGCTCCTCGCCGGAGTACAATGGCATTGTCAGATGTCCAAATCAGATGTCCAGCTCAGACGTCCGAAGGTCAGCCGGCCTTTCGGCAGGCCACGATCCAGACATGCTCCTCGATACCCCAGAAATCATTCCGGCACGAGCCGATTTCCAGGCGGTCAAAGCGCGGCGACAGCGCGGCGGTGATCTGCGCCTCGTCGTCGAACTTTTTCAAAATGTAGCCGTTGCGCACCCCATAGGGGTCGTTGGCGATCTCCATGTGTCCGTCGCCGAGATCCTTGGCGCCGTGCAGCAGATAGGCCGTTGCGATCGGGAGCGAGCACACGAACGAACCGCCGGGTTTCAGGACTCGCGCGATCTCACGCAAATTGTCCTGAAACTGCGTCCCGGGATCCACATAGTAGCAGGCGTGGCAGGCAAGGACCGTGTCGAAATGTCCGTCGGGGTAGGGGATATCCGTGTTGCGTCCGACCTTGAGTTCGGCATCGACGCCAAGTGCCTTCATGCGCTTCTGCGTGAGATCGCAGATGTCCTGCGAAATCTCGATGCCGCAAACCTCCATGCCGAGATTTCGAAGCAGCGGGATGTTACGACCGTCGCCGCAACCGAGATCGAGCACGCGCTGACCGGGGTAGGTGGTTTTGTCGGTCTTGTGCCGCGGGTAGTTGCCAAGAAAGGCGCGCACCACGAACTCGACGGGATAGACGTAGTCGGGATTTCGCGCGCGATAGAATGCGTCGTACTTACCCTCGATATCGACCATGTCCGTTTCCTATCTGATGACCAGGTCGGACCAGCCGACGATCGTGCTTCCAAGCCCGCCGAGCTTGCGTTCGAAGTCGGCCTGGTTTGCCGGATTGACGCCCATCACGACACAGTCGTCGCGCGAAAGCGCGACGTCGGAGGGAGACGCGACGATCTTGTCCATGCAGCTGCCGCCACCTCCGTCCACCAGGCAATGGCTGACCGACTGCCAGTAGGTTTGGCAATAGCCGGCCAGTAGCCAGCTCCACATGCTTGCGCCGAAATTGAACACGCGATTGTAGCCGGCTGTTCGGAGGACCAATTCTGCGTCGATCGTCTGCCACCTTGCCATATATGCCGATCGCCGCTGGAACAGTTCCTCGTTGGACAGCGATACCTCAGGCAACTGCGCGCGCTGAGCCGTGCTGCCGGCTTTTGCGAGAACGACGAGTTGCTTGTCCAGCAGTGAGTTGTTCGGCGGATTTGCCTGCCAGTTGCAGACGCAAAGGCCAGCGGCTTCAGCGAGCGTCACGAGGTCGCGCGGCCGGAAAGAAAAATTGTGATCGCGCCACAACATCTCGTTGCTGGGATCGGTCGCGTCCGGCAGCACCATCGCGACGCGCCCGTTGGCGGAAAGGTTGGCCTCCAGATCACGAAAGAACTCCGCCAGCTCCGTGATGTGCTGGAGGACATTGTTCGCATAGATCAGGTCGTACGGGGCGGGTAGCGGGGCGCCGCCCCCGAAGCGGCCGCAAACCACGTCGAATCCCGCAGCTTGCGCCTTTTGCGCATTTGCCGTCGACGGCTCGACCCCAGAGATCCGTGCGGTCGGATAGACTTGCCGGGTTGTTTGCATCGACAGTCCGGCGCCGCAGCCCACATCGAGAATGGAGGAGGGCGCAAAGTCGGCGCCGAGCGCGGCCTTCATCCACTCACCCATTGCGATATACCGGTCGCGGTCGAATCGCTCGATGTTCGGCCTTTCGTAGTAGTTCTGATACTGCTCCTCGTAGAATTGCGTATGCCCGACGAAGCGCTGGCTGCTCTTCTGGAGCAACCCGCACGCCATGCACTGCTCGCGTTCCAACGGCTCCGGAACGATGATGCCGGCCGTCGTCAGGGATTGGCGGGGCGTCGGCACGGGCAGCGATCGCCAGCTAGTGCTCGAGCAAACTACGCACTTCATCTTGTGCCTCGAAATCTCTTTGTTCTGTCTGCGATTCAACTGCCGGAAGGCAGCCGTTGTCGAGCCGCGGCCTGAGTGCCGCCCTGATGCACGCGCCTCACGATCGTGTAAGGCCTGTTCTTCGTCTCGAGGAAGATCTTCGAGACATACAGGCCAATCACGCCGAGGCAGAGAACGATGACGCCGCCGGTAAACCAGATCGACGCGATCAGGGATGCCCATCCCGCCGCGGTATTGTAGATGAGCTTTCGCAGGATGACGAAGAGGCCGAATCCGAAAGAGGCGAACGACACTGCCATACCCAGGGCAACCATGAGATGCAGCGGAACGGTACTGAAGGACGTGATCGCGTTTACGAGGCTCGCAACGCGCATGAGCAACGAATAGGTTGTTTCCTTCCGGTGCTTCTTCGAGATCGCGGATCCGACCTGGCGAAATCCCGTGATGACCCAGAGCCCGCCGATCACCGTGTTGGTTTCGCGGTGCAGGAGCAGGGCGTCGACATATTCGCGGCGCATCAGCCGAACGGTGCAATGGTTGCGCGGGACATCGATCGACAGCAACCAGTTGATCAAGTGCCAGGCGAATGCGCCGCCCCGACTCTTGAGGGTGTTGCCTTCGCGTGTCTCCTCATATCCGAAGACGACGTCGCAATCAGTTGCGTTCATCTTGTCCATGAACGAACCGAGGAGCGCGGGGTCTTCTTCGAGATCGCTGTCGATCAGGAAGCATAGCTCTCCGCGCGCGTGGCTCAGGCCGGTCATCATCGCCTTGTGGTGACCGAAATTGCGCGACAGCTCGACGACGCGCAAATGCGGATCTTCAACGGCGATCATGCACGCGATCGCGAGTGAACTATCCGGCGAACCGTCGTCGACCATCACGATTTCGTAGTCGTCGGTGATGCGCCGCGCGGCTTCGCTCGCGCGACGGTGAAATTCGGCGACATAAGCGGCGGACTTGTAGAGCGTGGTGACGATCGAGAGTTTCATCGCTTATGCCATACCCTCGAGGAACGCGCGCGCAGCCTTGCGGTCGACCTTGCCGTTGGCATTGCGGGGCAACTCGTCAAGCTGCACGATCTTTGCGGGACACATATAGGCCGGCAACGTCTCGCGGCAACGCGCTGTGATCTCCTTCGACGGGATGACGCGGTCGGCGACGTAGGCCACCGCAATCTCGCTGCCGTCGGAGCCGTCGAGCACGACTGCGAGCGCTCGCCGGACGCCGGCGAGGCTCTGCACCGCGAGATCAATCTCCTCGAGCTCGATCCGGTGGCCGCGGATCTTGACCTGGTTGTCGACCCGGCCGTGGAACCAAAGCTGTCCCTGCTCGTCCTCGCGGACGCGGTCTCCAGAGCGGTAGAAGATCGATCGGTAATGATCCTGCCGCGGGTCCTGGCGAAACCGCGCCGCGGTCTCCTGCGGATTAGCGTAGTAGCCAAGGCCGACGCAGGGGCCACCTATCCACAACTCGCCGGGCTCGCCCCGCGACACGGGCTTCTGCTCGTCGTCGAGAATGGCGTGCGTGAAATCCGGATGCATGGCGCCGAGCGGAGGAAACTCGCTGTCGGGCGCAGTCAGGATGTCGGGCGTGATCTCGATGCTGGAGCAGATGCAGCTCGTCTCGGTCGGACCATAGACGTTGATGAGGCGCGCGCGACCTGCGAAGCGGGCGTGGAACTCGCGCAATTTTCCGATCGGGTAGCCTTCGCCACCGAACTGGAAGGTGCGCAGATCAGGCAGGGTTTGCGGCGTCAGCAGGCCGAGCTGGTCGAGGATCAGGAACAGCGTCGGCACCGCGAACATCACGCTCGCTTGCCCCGCGCGGATGATCTTCACCCAGCTCGCGGGATTGTTGACTTCTGAAGTCTCGACCGGTACCAGGGCTGCGCCGTTGAACAGGCCACAATAGACGTCGAACACCGAATTGTCGAAGTGCAGCGGGTTGATGCTGGTGAAGCGCTCGCGTGGCGAGGTGCGCAACATGTCCTTCGCCCAGGCGATCAGGCTGAGCACGCCCTGATGCGGGATCACGGCGCCTTTCGGCTCTCCGGTCGATCCGGAGGTGAACATCACATAGGACGGATCGGTCCCGGCGATCGGCGAAATGGTTGCCTCACGTACAGCTGTCGCGTCACCGAGCCAGCCTTCCTCATCGCCATCCGACAGCTTCAGCGTCGCACCGAACGGGTTGGCGGTGTCGGACGTGCTGAACAGCAGCTTTGGATGAAGCTGTGCGAGTATGCGCAGGCTACGCTCAGCCGGATTCTTCGGATCTATGAAAACGTAGGGGGCGCCGAGCTTCAGGCAGCTGAGCAGCAGCGCGTAGGTAATGCGACGCTTGGGGAGCTGAAGCGCTACCACGTCGCCCTTGGCGATCCCGCGTGCAGCCAACGCCGCAGCGCAGCGCTCGGCCAGCGATTTCAATTCGCCGAAGCTGCAGGCAGTCTCGCGCAGCACCAGCGCGGGCGCAGCCGGATCGACATCGGCGATTTCTGCGAAAGCGGTCCACAGATCCGTCATCAGAGACGTAGGCCTCCGTCGAGCTTCACGATGGTGCCGTTTGCGAAGGTGTTCGCGGCGAGAAATTCGACGGCATTGACGACATCATCGAACTGCCCGAGGCGGCCGACCGGCGTCTTCTGCACATAGCCTTTAAGACGCTCGTCGGCGACCGCTTCGCGCGTGGTCGCGACGTCGATGAACCCGAGCGCCAGAGCGTTGACGC